>JAYSZS010000360.1:0-16846 GCA_043737935.1 Propionivibrio sp.
AGCCGCTGCGCATCCGCATTGCTGACGTTCATTGCTAATCAGGAATAAATATGCCCAGAGACGGCACGCTCGTTCAAATGCTGGCGTCACGCCCAGTAATTCCGTTCAAGTCCTGATTGAAGCGTTAGAATGGCGTTTGCCTAACGCTCTTGGTCAACGCAATGCCTTCACCCAAACCGGCGGCGGGATCAGCCACACTGAATAAGATTGCGCCGCTGCAGACCCTGTTGCCGCGTTATCTGGCACTGGCCTACACGGCGTTGATCGTTTATGCCAGTCTGCACCCCTTCACCGGCTGGCGTGATAGCGGAATGTCGCCGTTTGCTTTTCTCGACGGTGGCTGGCCACGCTACTGGACGGTTTTCGATTTGGTAGTCAATGTCCTCGCCTATCTGCCCCTGGGGTTTTTGCTGGCGTTGACACTGCGCCGCTTGCCCGGTCGATGGACTCCGGCATTCAGCGCATTGCTGCTTGGCGCATTGATCAGTTTCTGCCTTGAATCCCTGCAAACATGGCTGCCTTCACGCGTACCTTCCATTCTTGACCTGGCGAGCAACACATTAGGCGCAGGCCTTGGCGCCCTGCTGACGATCTGGCATGGCGAACGCTTTTTCATCCGTGTCGCACTGCTGCAGCAGCGTCTGTTAGCGCCTATCCAGCACGCTGAATTCGGTCTGATACTGATCGGCCTCTGGCTGCTGACGCAACTCTCGCCGGAAACGATCCTGTTCGGCGCCGGCGACTTGCGTCATCTGCTTGAGTTAACGCCTGCCGTGCCCTATGCAGCTCCCGCCTTCTTTGCCCTGGAGACCGCCATCATCGTCTGCAATACCATTGCCATCGGCTTGATCACGCGCGCGCTGCTTGCCGACCAGAGCTCGCCCTATCTGACGCTGACCGTTTTCTTTATCCTTGCGCTTTCAATTCGCACACTGGCTGCCGCCGTGCTTGTCGATCCACTCAATGCCCTAGCCTGGCTTACCCCGGGTGCTGCCCTTGGCCTGCTCGCCGGAGGGGTGATACTCTCTGTAATGCTGCTACTGCCGGTGTCGCTGCGTATTGCCTTGGCCGGCCTTTCGCTCATGGCCGGCACGGTATTGGTCAACATCACCCCGCCCAATCCCTATTCGGCCGCCGCGCTAGCCACTTGGCGACAAGGTCACTTTTTGAATTTCAATGGATTGACCCGGCTTGCCGCCAGCTTCTGGCCCTTCCTCGCACTCCCCTACCTGACGGTACTCGGACGAAGGATCTGAATGAATCAAGTCGGGAATCAGCGGTCTCATTCAATACCAATAACTCCAGGGTTGGCATGAGCTATTACAAACATCACGTTTTTTTCTGTTGCAACCAGCGTGGCGATGGCGAAAGCTGCTGCAACAATCTGGGTGCCAGCGAGGCACAAACTTTCGCCAAGGATCGCATCGGCCAACTCAAACTCAAAGGTCGGGGCAAGGTTAGGATCAACAAGGCCGGCTGCATGGATCGTTGCGATGAGGGTCCGGTGATCGTCATCTATCCGGAAGAAGTCTGGTACCATTATATAGACCAAGAAGACATCGAGGAGATCATACAGGAGCACCTGATACACGGCCGCGTCGTCGAACGCCTGAAAATTTGAGCCAGGGAAAGCCCGTAGGATGAAGTTGAGCGTAGAAAAGATTCTTCTTGACGGCCCGGCCGGAGTGATTGAATTGATCGTCGAAAACCCGGGCGCAGCACGTGGCATCGCCCTGATCTGCCACCCGCACCCGCTGTTTGGCGGCGCCAATACCAACAAGGTGACGCAAACACTGGCGCGCACCTTCACGCGTCTGGGCTACGTGGCCTTGCGACCGAACTTTCGCGGGGTTGGCGAAAGCGTTGGACTCCACGACAACGGACGCGGCGAATGCGAAGACATGCTCGCCATCCTGGCTGAAGCCAAGCGCCGCTACGGCGACCTGCCGGTCGCGCTGGCCGGCTTCTCCTTTGGAGCCTATGTGCAAACCCATGTGGCGCAAGCGCTGGCCGAGGACAATCACCCCGCCCAGCGACTGGTTCTGGTCGGTACCGCCGCCGGCCACGTCGAGGGCGCACGCCAGTACGCAGCCAAGGCCGTCGCCCATGACACCATTGTCATTCATGGGTCGGTAGATCAGACGGTACCACTGAACAATGTCCTGGCCTGGGCCGAACCGCTCGATTTGCCGGTGATTGTGGTTCCCGGAGCCGATCACTTCTTTCACCGTCGGCTGCACCTCATCCGCGATATTGTTACCCTCGCATGGCGACACTGAATCCTGCCGACGCGCTCACCGTTTCCGGCCTGCGCAAAAGCTATGAGGACAACGAGGTGGTTGCCGGTATCGACTTTACAGTTACGAGCGGCACCTGTTTTGGTCTGCTCGGTCCCAACGGCGCCGGCAAGACCACCAGCCTGCGCTGTTGCCTCGGGTTGACGACACCCGACTCCGGCCAGATTACCCTTTGCGGTTATGACATCCCGGCGCAAGCCGAGACCGCACGCGAACGTGTTGGTGTGGTGCCGCAATTCGACAATCTGGATCCCGACTTCACCACCAGTGAAAACCTGATGGTTTACGGTCGCTACTTTGGCATCAGTGACGCGATTATTCGCGCCCGCATCCCCGATCTGCTCTACTTCGCCGGCCTTGCGGGCAAGGAAAGTGCCCGCATCCAGACCCTCTCCGGCGGCATGAAACGGCGCTTGACCCTGGCTCGTGCACTGATCAATGACCCGGAAATCATCTTCCTCGACGAGCCGACTACCGGCCTCGATCCGCAAGCTCGCCACCTGATCTGGGATCGTTTGAAGCAACTCACTGCACGCGGAAAAACGCTTATCCTGACCACCCATTTCATGGACGAAGCCGAGCGGCTCTGCGATCGGCTGGCAGTGCTCGACCACGGCCATCTGGTCACCGAAGGCGCCCCGCGCGATCTGATTGCCACGCACATCGAACCGCAAGTCGTTGAAGTATTCGGTGACGAAGCTGCCGCCTGGGCACGATCCAGGAACTCGCTGGGCGAGCGCCTCGAAGTCGCCGGCGATACCGCCTTTTTCTACTGTCGCGACACAACGCCACTGCTTGCCGCACTCTCCGACGCGCCCACGCTCCGCTACATGCATCGTGCCGCCAGCCTTGAAGACGTTTTCATCAAGCTCACGGGGCGTGAGCTGCGGGATTGAAACAGGAACAAATGTTGAACCGCCAAGCCACCAAGAACACCAAGTCTCACCAAGAAATGCAAGCAGGATCACTTGGTGCTGCTTGGTGTCTTGGTGGTTAGCACTTGTCTTGACCACTTAAGACTATGCAAACACTCACAATCTATTGCCTTCCCCGTCCCGGCCTGCGCTGGCTGCCGGTGTGGCGGCGCAACTTTCTCGTCTGGCGCAAGCTGGCGATTCCTTCGGTGCTGGGCAACCTCGCCGATCCGCTGATCTACATGCTTGGGCTGGGTTACGGGCTGGGCAGCCTGTTGCCGCAAATCAGCGGCGTCAGCTACGTGAGCTTTCTCGCCGCCGGCACGGTAGTCGCCAGTACCATGAATGCAGCCACCTTTGAAGCACTCTATTCTGCATTCTCGCGCATGCATGTGCAGAAAACCTGGGACGCCATCCTCAACACCCCGCTCTCGCTCGATCACGTGCTGACCGCCGAACTGGTCTGGGCAGCGAGCAAGGGTCTGCTCTCCGGACTGGCCATCCTGCTGGTCATCGCCGCACTTGGCCTGACCACTTCGCCGCTGGCGCTGTGGGTGATTCCGGTCATCCTCCTCACCGGTCTTGCCTTTGCCGCCATGGGCCTGATTGTCTGTGCGCTGGCGCCGTCCTATGACTTTTTCATGTATTACTTCACCCTGTTCATCACCCCGATGCTGCTCGTCTCGGGTGTCTTCTTCCCTGCCGACCAACTGCCGGCAGCCGTGCATGCGCTTGCCGCCTGGCTGCCACTGTCGCATGCCGTACAACTCGCCCGCCCGTTATTGCTCGGCGAAGTGCCGGCCAATGCGCTCGGGCACGTCGCCGCACTGCTGGTCATCGCCATAATCGCTTTCTACATCGCCACCGTGCTGACGCGGCGACGATTGCTTAAATGACTTTTAAATCAGTCCAATAAAGCCCGCAGCGTAATTCTTTCGTTCCGACGCACTGCCTTTGTTTCCAAGTCATGAATTACGCAGCAAGTTCGTTAAGTTTTTAACCCGTCAGACTTGAGGATCTCCCATGAAAACCAAAGTTCTCGCCATTTCCGGCAGCAGCCGCAAGGATTCCGTCAATAAACGCCTGCTCGAGGCCGCCACCGCCATTGCCCGAACACAGGGTGCCGAAGTGAATATTCTTGATTTGCGGGAACTGGGTTTGCCGCTTTACGACGGCGATCTCGAAGCGGCCTCCAGCCTGCCTGAAGGATGCATCCGTCTGAAGCGGGCGATTCGCGAAAATCACGCTCTGCTTATTGCCTCGCCGGAGTACAACGGTTTTTTCACGCCATTGCTGAAAAATGCCATTGACTGGGCAACACGCCCGCAGGAAGGATTTCCTTCGCCCTTCCCCGGCAAAGTCGCTGCCTTGATTGCCGCCTCACCCGGCGCCCTCGGCGGTATTCGCGGCTTGCCCGCAGTGCGTATCCTGCTCAGCGGCATCGGGGTGCTGGTCACTTCCGGGCAGATGTCATTGGCGCTCGCGCAGCAGTCCTTTGATGACAAAGGCGCTTTGATCAATGGCCAGCAGCAGAAGATGCTCGAAGGGGTTGTCTCGGAATTGCTCAGAACGGTTCGCGCAGATTAAGCGATTACGTCAATAGCGCAGTAGCAGTTAGGATTTGCCCACAGGGTGTCTCCCAGGAAATTTTTCTCTGCTTCTCTCGGTTGACTGTCAAGGCTTACCATTTAACCCTATAGCTCGATCAAGTGAAAAAGAAACGGGGCGGTCTGGCCGCCCCGTTTGCTTGCATCGAAGAATCATTTGAAGCTGTCGCCGTCAGGTGTTCTCCGGCTCCATTTTGATCGCGCCACAAGGACACTCGGCCACGCACATGCCACAACCCTTGCAGTAGTCGTAGTTGAACTCGAACCGATTGCCGGGGCCAAGCTTGATGACGGCATTGTCCGGGCAGACGCCATAGCAGTTGTCGCACTCGAAGCAGTTGCCGCAGGACAGGCAGCGACGGGCTTCGAATAGCGCCGTACTTTCGTCTAGACCGCCCTGAACCTCGTCAAAGGTCGATTGGCGGCGGATGATGTCGAGCATCGGACGAACGCTCTTCGGCGCGTCAGCGTAGTACCAGGTGTTGAGCTTGTCGAAGGTCGCCACCGGGTGCTTGGGCGGGCTGACGTACTCTGTGCCATGCAGCCAGGCATCAATGTTGCGCGCGGCCTTTTTGCCATGGCCCACGGCGACGGTGATATTTCGTTCGGCAGGAACCATGTCGCCGCCGGCAAAGATGCCGGCATGGCCGGTCATCATGTTCGGGGCGACCTTGACGACGCCATCGGTCAATTCGAGACCCGGTACGCCTTCAAGCAGGCCAAGATCGACATCCTGACCGAGCGCCAGAACGACCGAGTCGGCCTCCAGCGTTTCAAGTTCGCCGGTCGGTTGCGGGAAACCCGAGGCGTCGAGTTCCATTTTTTCGATGGTAATGTTCGAGTCGCCAGCCTCCTTGATGGTCGACAGCCACTTGATCATGATGCCTTCCTGCATCGCTTCTTCGACTTCGAAGTCGAGTGCCGGCATCTTGTCGCGGGTGCGGCGGTAAACGATGATTGGCTCGGCGCCCATGCGCTTGGCCGTACGCGCCACGTCGATCGCGGTATTGCCACCACCATAGACGATGACACGGCGTCCGAGCATCGGCTTATCTTCGCCTTCCATGCTGCGCAGCACGGACACGGCATCGACAATTTTGGAGACTTCACCGGCCGGGATGTAGGCGCGCTTGCCGATGTGCGCGCCGACGGCGAGGAAGGCTGCGTCGAATTTTCCAGCCTGCATCGTTTCGAGAATGCTGTCGACCTTGGTGTTGAGGACGACGGTCACGCCCATGTCGATGACGCGCTGCATTTCGGCATCGAGTATGTCGCGCGGCAGGCGGTATTTGGGAATGCCGAAACGCATCATGCCACCGAGCATCGGGCCGGCTTCATAGATGGTGACGTGATGGCCGGAGCGGCGCAGGTGATAGGCCGCCGACATGCCTGAAGGGCCGGCACCGACGACCAGAACGTGCTTGCCGGTTTCGACCGCCGGCGTCACCAGCTTCCAGCCCAGCTTGATGGCTTCATCGCCAAGGAAACGCTCGACTGAATTGATGCCGACCGGGGCGTCGATTTGCGCGCGGTTGCAGACACTTTCGCAACTGTGGTAGCAAACGCGGCCCATGATCGCCGGGAAGGGGTTGTCCTTGGTCAGGTGCTGCCAGGCTTTTTCGTAGTTACCCGATTCGGCGTGGAACAGCCAGCCCTGAATGTCTTCACCGGCCGGACATTGATTGTTGCAGGGCGGCAGCCGGTCGATATAGACCGGACGCTCGGTACGCCAGGAACCGGTGTGGTTGGCTAGTGATGAGCCGGGATCGAGAGTAATTGCGTATGGCTTGTCCATCAGTTCGCCTCCTTGTCGAGCATCTGGTATCTACGAATATTCTTGTCTGCCAATGCTTGCAGACGGGCAATGGTCTCAACGGCCGGCACCTTGCCAAAAAGGTGGGCAAAGCGTTTCTGCGGCCTGAGATATTCCTCGACCGGCAACAATCGACGAATTTTCGATGAGCTGGTCAGTTCGCCGTATTCGGCTTCGAAGACCGGGAAGGTGCCGGTTTCCTTGGCCAGGCGGGATAGCCGGATGGTGTCCTGGGAAGCCGCACCCCAACCGAGAGGACAGGGAACAAGAATCTGGATGTAGCGTGCCCCACGGAAGGTCATTGCTTTCTTGACTTTGTATTCGAGATCGCGCAGGTCGGCAACGGTAGCCGTGGCCACGTAGGGGATCTCGTGCGCCATGGCCAGGGCCGGCATGAACTTGCCCTGACCGAAGGCGTTGCCTGGCTCCGGGCCTACCGGCAGGGTGGTTGCCGTGCGCGCTGACGGTGGGGTGGCGGAACTGCGCTGCACGCCGGTGTTCATGTAGCCGCCGTTGTCGTAACAGATATAAAGCACGTCGTCATTACGCTCGAACATGCCCGAGAGGCAGCCAAAGCCAATGTCGGTGGTGCCGCCGTCGCCGCCTTGAGCTACGACGCGGACATCGCCGCCCTGGCCCTTGGCCTTCTTCACCTTGATCGCCGCCGCGATGCCGGTGGCTACTGCCGCTGCGTTGCCGAACAGCGAGTGAATCCAGGGAATTTGCCACGAGGTTTCCGGGTACGGCGTGGAGAACACTTCGAGGCAGCCGGTGGCGTTGGCCGCCACCAACTGACCCTGGCTGGCATGCATCGCTGCGTCGATCGCGTAGCGCGCGCCGAGCGCCTCGCCGCAGCCCTGACAGGCGCGATGTCCCGAGTTAAGCGAGTTGGTGCGCTCCATGTTGGCTTGTACGCTGCGCTCTTCGGGCGCCAGCAGGCGATTGCCGACGGTGAAGGTGCCGGTCTGGTAGAACTTGACAGGTTGTAACGACATTTTTGGCCTCCTTTAGGCTATCTTTGACGCGACCGTACCAATGTCGCGCAGCATGTTTTCCGCTGCCGGACCGGAGCGACGCGTCTGGCGTTCGCGCTCGAGTTGCCGGTTGACCACGCCCCAGTCAAGATCGAGGAATGTCAAGGATTCGTCAGTCTCCAGCGCCAGTTTCAGGAACAGCGCATGCAGGGACTTCTTGGTGATGGCGCGCCCGCCCAGGCCGGCAATCACGGTAAAGACATCGATCGGCAGCTTGCGCAGGGCCTTGCGCACGTCGGAGGCGAGAATGCCGCTGATGCCTATGGCCAGGCTCTTTTCGAGCACTACCACGCGTTTGACATTCTTTAGCGCTGCGCGCACGGATTCCAGCGGGAAGGGGCGGAATGAGGTTATGCCGAGCACGCCGATTTTCTCACCGGCGTCGCGCATTTCATCGACAACATCCTTTATCGTCCCCAAGACCGAACCCATGGCCACGACAATCGTCTCGGCACCCTCGGTGCGGTAGGAGCGCGTCAGGCCACCGCTGTCGCGACCAAACGTCGTCTTGAACTCGGCAGACAGTAGCGGTATAAGCTCCAGCGCCTGCATCTGTTTGGCGTGAGCCAGATAGCGCACCTCCATGAAAGCTTCCGGGCCGACCATGGCGCCGATCGACACCGGATCGGCCGGATCGAGCACCTGGCGTGGCTCGTAGGGTGGCAGGAAGGAATCAACCTGGGCTTGCGTCGGCATATCGACGCGTTCGTAGGCATGGGTGAGGATGAAGCCATCCATGCACACCATCACCGGCAGAGACAGTTCTTCCGCTAGCTTGAAAGCCTGGATGTGCAGGTCGAGCGCTTCCTGATTGGTTTCGGCGAAGAGCTGTATCCAGCCGCAGTCGCGCTGAGAAAGCGAATCGGAATGGTCGTTCCAGATGTTGATCGGCGCACCGATCGCGCGATTGGCCACCGTCATCACAATTGGCAGGCCCAGGCCGGACGCATTGAATACGGCCTCGACCATGAACAGCAGGCCTTGCGAGGCGGTTGCCGTGTATGTGCGGGCGCCGGTGGCCGACGAACCGATGGCGACGCTCATGGCGGCGAATTCGGATTCGACGTTGAGGAACTCGCAATCGGCCAATTCGCCGGACTTCACCATTTCGCCGATACCTTCGACGATGTGCGTTTGCGGTGAAATCGGATAGGCGCAGATGACTTCGGGCCGGCACAGGGCGACCGCCTCGGCTACGGCATGTGAACCTTCAGTCTGCTTAAGCATGGGCAGGCTCCTTGCGTGCGCTTTCTGTTTTGGCACGGACAATTTCAAATGCTTCCGTCGCACCGGCGATGTTGCCTGTCGCCACTTTGCCCGAAAACTTTGCGTTGATGGCCTTAAATACAGACTCGAGCTGGATCAGGCCGGAAAGAGCGGCAAAGCCTGCCAGCAGAGGCACATTGGGCATCGGACGCCCGACATGCTTGAGCCCAATATCGGTCGCGGCCAGGGTGCACAGACGCTCAGCCGGCCAATCGCGAACGAAATCGCTCAGTCCAAGTTCGGTGAAGGTGCTCTTGGTATTGATCAGAATGAAGCCGTCTTTCTTCAGGCCGGAAAATACATCAACCTGAAATAGTAGCGTAGGATCCTGAATGATCAGGGCGTCGGGCATCATGATGGGCTCACGCAAGCGGATCTCCTTGTCGGCCATCCGGCAGAAGGCGACGACGGGTGCGCCGGTTCGCTCTGAACCAAAACTAGGGAAGGCTTGAGCATGACGGCCTTCCTCAAACGCAGCAATTGACAGCATTTCTGCTGCCGTTACCACTCCTTGGCCGCCACGGCCATGAATACGCACTTCAAACATATTCTCTCCGTTTCGTGGGGTTTTGGAGACAGCCCAACTGCGCCCGTTGTTATGAATGGTGCAGTGAGTTGCCTTCATAGAAAGACCTATTCTACGCACTTTCGGGGAAAGAAATAAAGTGGAAATAAAGAAAAATTGATTCTCGGAAAAAACGTTTGATTGAAGAAATCTGCTTTCCGATCAACAATAAATCATCTGGAATAGATTTCAGGCTTCCGTTTTGCCAGGTCTTTCGGGATAGCTTGCTGATCTATGCGCAACCTGCCCGAAGCCATGCCTGGCGTACCCGGCGCAGAGGCTGGGAACTAATGGATAAACATCCCCGAAGCCGTCATTCCGGCGCAAGCCGGAATACAGTACATTCCTCTGATATTCATTTGAACAATCAAATAAAAGAACTGACCCCCGGCGTCTGCCCCGAAAATGAAAGGGCCTATGGATCAAACACTCCTGGGGGTTTGCCGGGGTGACGAGCGTGGAAATCAGCCAGTAATGCTTTTTTTCACAGACTCTCAGAGGCGGAAGAACCTCACCGATGCGGATAACCCATCGGCCAGGCTCCCCATCTCGATGGCGGCGGAGGCGACGTTTTCGGAGGCGGCATTGTTGGCATTGGCCATCTGGGCGATCTGCTCGATGCTGCGTGCAATATCGTTGCTGGCTGCACTTTGCTCCTTCAGTGCAGACGATATGTCGTTGACTGCGGCAACGACTTGCGCTGAACCCGACTGGATTTCGCCAATCGACTGGCCGGCCTGCTCGGCCATCCGCGTGCCTAATTGCACCTGATCGACGCCGCTCACCATGCTCTGTACCGCTGCCTGCGTGCCCTGCTGTATTTTACCGACGGTCAGGGTAATTTCCTGAGTTGATTTCGATGTGCGCTCTGCCAGTTTCCTGACTTCGTCGGCAACCACCGCGAAGCCGCGCCCCTGCTCGCCGGCGCGAGCAGCCTCGATGGCGGCATTGAGGGCGAGAAGATTGGTCTGATCGACGATCTCCCTGATCACATTGACCACCGCTGAAATTTCATTGGAGCGTTGCTCCAGTTCGGCAATGATTGACGAGGAGGCTTGCACCGAGTGGGCAATTTTCTCCATTTCCGTCCCGGCGCTGCGGATCACCGCTTCACCGTTCTGAGACAATTCTGAAGCCTGTTGGGAGTAGGCGTGAGCTTCACTGGCATTACGCGAGAGATGGACGATGCTGACGGTGAGTTCTTCGACGGCGGCGGCGGCAGAACCGGTGGCGTCGGACTGGCTGGTCGAGGCCTGCGCTACTTCCGCCGCTGCCCGCGAGACCTTGTGGGCGGTTTCAGTCACTTGCCGGGCGCTACCTTGAATTTCGCCAGCCATGGTCCGAAGCCGGTCGCGCATTGACTTGAGCGATGCCAGCAGGCTGGACGAATCTCCACTACGAAGGGAAATATTGACCGACAGGTTGCCCTCGGAGATTTCACGAGCAATGTTTACGGCCTCGAACACCTCGCCACCCAGTTGTTTCGCAACGGTACGAACCATCAGCACAGCCGATCCCATGGCGACCAGCAGTGCGATAAAGCCGATGATCAGGTTGATGGCGCGCGTCTGGCTGGCGGCTTCCAGAGAACGGGTCGTTTCCGCGTCGAGTCGGGCAGTCATGGCGGCAAAAATATTGTTGATACTGCCCAGGTAATCTTCCTGGCTTGATTTCAGTAGGCCGACCAGAAAGAAGTGTGCTGGATCCTTGTCATCATCGACCAGCATGACAATGTATTCCTTGCGCTTGACGTTGAAATCCTCGTTTGCGGCTAGCGCCGTTGCGACCAGCTTCCTGCCCTCATGCTATTGAATTCCCGCTTCAGGGCATTGAAGCTCTCGCCAATGATCCTGTTGCCGGTCGCCATTTCTTCGTCGATGCGCTTGATCACCTCCTTGTTGCTGATGGTGCCCAGCATCAGCGTGTTCGACCAGTTCTTTACCACATTGAAACGGATGGTTGCCGCTGCTGTGGTGTTCGGATAGATGTTCTGGTGGATTTCGTCGATACTCTTGCCGAAATCGGTAACGCGCAGATGAGTAATCGCCACCATCAGGGCCATGAGCAGGATCACCACACCAAAGCCGAGAGTGAGCATGGTGCTGATACGCATACGGTTGAGCATTGTTGACTCCAACGGGAAAGAATAATTTTTAGATCGGGTTAGCGCAGCGTCCCCCAGGAGGATTTGTTTCGCAGCATAACCCGACTTTTCGGATGCAGCATAACCTGACAGCACCCGACCGATCGGTCTTTCACCAGCAAATAACGACATGGCTTGTTGAATTTGACCTAACGGATAGCGCATGCATTGTCCGACTTTTTTCCCGGTTCAGGAAGCCGGAATTGGCAGCAATAATGACATTCGACGCATCAAAAACGCAATGCAATCGCGAGCCAGACCGGCAGCGTGAGCATGGCGGCGAGGGTGGTTGCTGAAACCAGCCAGGCGACACCGGGGCCATCACCGCCCATGCGCACGGCCAGAATGTAAGCCGAGGTTGCTGTCGGCAGGGCGCCGAAGAGGATGGCGGTGTCGAAATAAACTCCGCGCAAGCCAAGGCTGGAAGCGACCAGCAGTGCCGCCGCCGGCACGGCCACAAGTTTCACCGCCAGCAGATAGCAGGAGGCGGTGGTCGAACCACTGCTGCCGCGCAGATTGAGCGCCGCGCCCACCGCCAGCAGACCGAGCGTAATCGCCGTCTCGCCCAGCCTGCCAAGCAAATGGGCAACGGGATCAGGAAGAGTGAGGCCGCTAAGACTGAAGAGAAAACCGGCCAGCGTGGCCAGGATCAGCGGATTGCGCACCATCTCGCGACAGAAGCCGAGCTTGCCCTTGCGCGCCAGCATGTAGACGGCAGCGAAGTTCACCAGGGGCACCATCGCCCCGATCAAAAGGCTCATCGCCGAGATGCCGGCGGCGCCGTGCAGCTTGCCGAGAACCGCCAAGCCGATATAGGAATTGAAGCGGAATGCACACTGGAAACGCGAGGCGAATGCGCTGCCGTCGTCCCCGAACAGCGGGCGAGCCAGCAGGCCGAATACAATACCGCAGACCACCGCAGCGGCGCCGCTGACAATCAGTGGGGCCGCCGCGCCGAAGTCGATGTGCGTGCGGGCCAGCGCATTGAACAGCAGCGCCGGAAATAGCACGAAATAGACCAGCTTCTCGAGTCCGCTCCAGAACGGATCGCCCACATCGAGCAGGCGATAAAGTACCCAGCCAAGCAGGATCAGGCCGAAATCAGGAAACAACATGACGACGCCTTGCATCGCTGCGCTTTCTTCCGGATAGCTTAGAGGCTGTGAATTAACGAATAAAAACCTCCCAAGCCGTCATTCCGGCGAAAGCCGGAATCCAGTACCTTCCTCTGATATTCATTTAAACAATCAGATAAACGAACTGGACCCCGGCTTATGCTCCGAAGGAAACACTCTTGGTATGCGCCGGGGTGACGAGCGTGGAAATCAGGCAGTAATGGTTTTTTCAAAGACACTCAGATGACTTTCAGTTCGCGCAGTCTGGTAATTTCGTCGGTACTGAACCCCGCCTCGCGCAGAATCTCTTCGCTATGCTCGCCGGCGGCAGGCGCCGGCAGGCGAACGGCAAAAGGCAATTCGCTGATCTTGAACGGCGGTGCGAACTGCCTGACGCCATCGACTTCGATGAGCATCCCGCGCGCCAGCAGTTGTTCGTTCTCCAGGCTCTCCTCGAAACGCAGCACCGGCGTCACGCAGCAGTCCACGTGCTCGAACCGCGCCGTCCATTCGGCAAAGGTGCGCTGTGCGAAAACGGCTTCCAGCTCAGCGCGGATGCGTACGCCCTCGCTTCCCGTGGCGAAAGCGAACGGCACAAGATCCGGGCGCTCGATGGTCGCGCACAGCATCTGCCAGAATTTGGGCTCCAGCGCGCTGACGGCAAAGTGGCGTCCGTCTTGCGTTGCGTAGACGCCGTAGCTGGGCATCCCACCGGAGAGCAGGTCTTCGCCGCGCGGCAGAACGTGGCCCAGGCCGAGAACGGCCAGTAGCGGAAAGATCGTGTGCGCGAATACGGCGTCGGTCATCGCCACATCGACATAACGGCCGTGGCCGCTGGCGCGGGCATCGACGATTGCAGCGAGGACGCCGACCAGTGCGCTCAATGTTCCTCCGAGCAGATCGCCGATCTGGAAGTTCGGCACGGCCGGCGCGCTGCCGGCAACGCCGATCTGGTCGAGCAGTCCGCAGTAACCGAGGTAATTCAGGTCGTGGCCGGCGCGCTCGCGGTAGGGCCCGTCCTGCCCGTAGCCGGTGATTGCGCAATACACGATGCGCGGGTTGAGCGCCGAGACGGCTGCATAGCCGATACCGAGTTTGTCGACGACGCCGGGGCGAAACCCCTCGATGATGACATCGGCGTCAGCCGCCAGACGCATGAACGCTTCAATCCCTTCCGCCTGCTTGAGGTCGAGGCAGAGGCTGCGCTTGTTGCGATTGATGAGCGGGAAGTAGTTGGTGCCGCCGTGGATCGAGCCCGCGTTGCGCGCGTAGTCGCCGGCCCCCTTGTCTTCGACCTTGATGACATCGGCACCCAGGTCGGCGAGGTGCAGGGTGGCGAACGGCCCCGGCAATAGTCGCGTGAGATCCAGCACGCGGAAGCCGGCAAGAGGGGGTGGGCGCATGGGACAGGCTTTCAGAAATGTTACAGGAATCAAATTTTGAATGGCGAAAGACGTTGGCGGCAGATTGAAGTGTGCCTCATGGGAAGTCTGCCGGTTTGGGGTGGGTTATGAGGAAAAGCTGACAGTCAGGGCATGGACAATTTGAGGCCAATGATACCGGCAAGGATGAGTGCAAGGCTCACTAATCGAGCGGCGTTGGCCGGTTCGTTAAACAGGATAATGCCCAATAGGGCCGTGCCAATGGCGCCTACGCCAACCCAGACCGCATAAGCCGTGCCGACCGGAAGTGTTTTCATGGCCACGCCGAGCAAGCTGACGCTGAGTACCATGGACAGAATTGTCCACACAGTAGGCCACAGACGCGAGAACCCCTCGGTGTACTTAAGTCCGATAGCCCAGCCGATTTCAAACAGTCCGGCGACCAACAGGATTGCCCAGTTCATCAAACGCTCCTAAACAGGGGTAGCATACAATACGATACGGAGCAGTGAGTTCGCCCGCAATTCCTTATGTTAATCGACATAGAGAATATGAGGTAACGCGTCGTCCCGGCGGAAACCGCGACCCAATAGCGGGGCACTATTCCGGACACCGGCATTCGCCGGTATGACGTTCTCTGTTGGATAGTCGAACTATGTCAGTGGCCTAAGGTGGTGCCATGGATATCAGCACCCTGGCCCGCTCATGATTGGCAGTCGACGAGCCATAGGTGAAGAGTGAACCCCAAGCGTCGCTTCGGGCTATCCATTTAAACAATGGGGATGGACATGGTTTTGAATCATTTACATGGAGTGGAAACCAATTAAGTTTCCTTCTGTATCGCGAGCCAAAGCTATAAAGCCGTGCGCACCAATTGAAAATTTTTCTTTAACCAGCGACCCCCCATTTTTTCCAACACGAGAGGCTTCTGCAGCACAGTCCTTGCAGCCAAAGTAAACCACGGTGCCGCCACCGCTGGAGGTAAAGCCGTCCATTTTTACCAGCATCCCACATGCACCATAGGAAGTATGTGCACTCTCCTTATCTGCGGGGAATGCCCACATTTCCATGTTCATTTCCTCTGTCGGAGCAGGCATGCTTTCCAGTGTTAAGTTGAGTACAGCCTCATAAAACTTTTTGGCTCGTTGCATGTCCTGCACATAAATTTCAAACCAGACAACAGGATTGCTTTGCATGATGGTTTTCCTTTCAAAAAAATGGTTCAGTAACCCATGGCACGACCTTAAACCCATGACAACAGATATTTCAATTTCACAACAATCATTTGTAAAGCACAAGTGTTTTAGCGTCGTCCCGGCGGAAGCAGGGACCCGGTAGCGGGGCCTCATTCCGGCCACCGGTGTTCGCTGGTGTAACAGGCTCTGGCGAATAGTCGCTCGATTTCAAAGGCTCAAGGACCTGCCATTGGCTTCAGCAGCGTAGTGTAATTCTCAAAAGAGAGAATTCGAAGCCCCTTTGGCTCCCTGGCTCCCCGATGTTCGCTATGAACTGGCAGTGGTCAGACTCTCATGAACGATCTTGATAGATTCTACCGCCACTTCGTTACCTTCGGTCTTCAGATCATTTCCGGTAATCTTGGTTGGCCAGGCGTTCTTCAAGGTCAAAACCATTGTCGGTTTTCCGGCCTCACCGAGCAGACTGATGGTGACCGGTACCCGCTTAATGGTATTCATCTTGATCTGGTTGGACCAGTCCCAGAACTTGTTATCCGATTTGAATACGCCTTTCTTCATGGTGACGTTCCCGTACTTCTTCATGCCCGGCATCTTGATTGCCGAGAAAACCGGACTATCCCCATGCCTGTATTCAACAGGGGGCGACTTAACATCAAGCCCGCTGACTTCCTGGAAAATCATTACATTCTTATCCCACTGCACGTGAAAATAGAACTTGGGAAGAGACCACACAGCGTCGGTTTACTTCGGGTTTTCATTTGCCATGGTTGCCTCTCAGCGATTCGGAGCGGGTGATGACGCCCAATGTCCGATAGGGAAGTTGGTCCGCTTCATAGCGCAACGCCCGGGTTGATGGATGAGCTGGTAGGGCGATACCTTGTTAGCCCGGAATTTCGGGTTCGACGAGTGTTGCAAGTTGCGCAAGGGATTCCTGCCATCCGAGGTAACACATCTCGATGGGGATAACTTCAGGGAGTCCTTCTTGCACGATGCCGATCTCCGTTCCGCAGGACACCTTTTTAAAAGTCACCGTCACCAGAATTTGCCCCGGCAAGTTCGGGTCGTCGAATTTATCCGTGTAACGAATTCGTTCGTGGTGAACGAGTTCGAGATACTCGCCACCAAACGAGTGAGCATGTCCGCTGGTGAAATTCGTGAATGACATCCGGAAAGTGCCACCAACCTTTGCCTCCATATGGTGAACCGTGCATGTGAACCCGTAGGGCGGTATCCACTTCGCCATGGCGTCGGCGTCAAGGAAAGCCCGATATACGCGCTCTGGAGGCGCGCGCAGAACACGATGCAGTTGAACAGTGCCTGTAGGCATTTACGATACTCCTTTCACAGAAGGCTCAGCGGAAGACCGGCCTGTCAAACATTTAATGAGCGCTTGCAGATTGTGGCGTCTAGCGCTAAGGAAACACTGAATAAGTAGTAAAAGAAGTGAACGATCTTTTAGTCATGTCATCAAAGAAATGGGATCGATCACGGGGGTTAAGACGATGAAGCAGATG
>JAYSZS010000361.1:0-3378 GCA_043737935.1 Propionivibrio sp.
CATGGGTTCTCCTTGTTTTGCCGGATTATGACTCGTTGCAGGCTCAGCAGGTGAGCCCGCCGAATGGTTTTGAAACCAGTGTTTCGCATTGCCACGGGCCGACCGCAGTTCAATACGCTGGTATGATCCTTGAACCATTTGACCCCGGAATGCTGTCCATGGCCAGGATTATCCCCGAAGGCTGGCGCGAGATGTCGGCGCTTGGCGCCGTCCAGCGCGAAATCGAAACACTGGAAGTTCTCGCTGCCGGCCTGCCGGACGACTACACCGTCTACCACGGCGTACACTGGACGCGTATCCAGCAAGGCTACGCACTCGTGGGTGAGATTGATTTTGCCATCATCAGCCCCGCCGGGAAGCTACTCCTGATCGAGCAGAAATCGGGCTTCCTTTCCGAAACCCCGGAGGGTCTGGCCAAGATCTATGCCGCCAAGGGAAAATCGGTCGCTTTCCAGATGCGGAGAACAACCGAAGCACTACATTCCCGACTGCGGAATTTTTGCCCGGAAGCGGGGTTTTATGTCGACGCCTTGCTCTACTGCCCGGACTACATCGTCAGGCAGCCCGGTTCCGCCGGTATCGATCCCGAACGGATCGTCGACGCCAGTCGACGCGAGCGTCTGGCGCACATCATCCGGAGCATCCTGCCGTCCGATGAGCCGGTCAATAAGCAGGTCGACAAGTTGCACCGCTTCCTCGGCGATCAGCTCAATCTGGTGCCCGAGGTCAATGCCGTAGTCGGTCAGGCGAAAACCCTCTACACGCGCCTGTCGGGCGGTCTTTCCCAGTGGGCGCGGCAGATCGAATGCGAGCCATTTCGCCTGCGTGTGATCGGTACGGCGGGTTCCGGCAAGACGCAACTGGCGCTGGCGGTGTTCAGGGAAGCCCTGGCCGCCGGTCGCCGGCCGCTGTATGTCTGCTACAACCGTCCGCTGGCCGATCACGTTGCTCTGATCGCTCCGTCCGCTGGCGAGGTAGCGACTTACCATCAACTGGCCGACCGGATTTACCGCGATGCCGGGCACACTCCCGACTTTACCCAGCCCGGCGCCTTCGCCCGCCTGGAACACTTCCTTAATGACTACCTGCCCACTGAGCGCTGGCGGTTCGACGAGGTGATCATCGACGAAGGGCAGGACTTCCAGGCGTCATGGAAAGACAATGTGTTGAGGCTGTTGCGTGCGCCGGGTCGCGCCTGGTGGCTGGAAGATCCGATGCAGAACCTCTACGGCCGCACACCCGTGGAACTGCCGGGCTGGGTCGTGATCCGCTCGGAAACCAACTACCGCAGCCCGCAGGATATTCTAAGGAAACTCAATCGCCTGTTGCCGAGCGGGCAGGGCGTCGAGGCGGGAAGCCCGCTGAACGGTTCCGAAGTCGACATCGTCACTTATGCCGATCCGGCGGATCTGATCACCCAAACCAAACGCGCCATCACCCAGTGCATCGCGGCGGGTTTCAAGCGCGACATGATCGCGCTGATCACTTACCGTGGCCGCGAGAATTCACTGCTGACGCCCTATGAGCGGCTCGGCTCCTATCCCCTGCGAACATACACCGGGCGCTACGACCTGTTCGTCAATCCGGTTTATAGCCAAGGCGATGTCCTGATGGATTCGATCTATCGCTTCAAAGGGCAAGCGGCACCGTGCATCATTTTTACTGAAATCGATTTCACGACGCTCGATGACCTGGCGTTGCGCAAGCTCTTTGTCGGCGTAACCCGGGCGACCATGAAATTGACGATGATCGTCTCAGAACGCGCCGCGCTAAAACTGATCAAACGCCTGAATGATTCGGAGACACAGAATAATTGAATTTGAAGAATTTGCAGGTCGGTTTATGAAATACGGGGACTTAGAGGCTGTGAATTAATGCATAAACACTTCCCAAGCCGTCATTCCGGCGCAAGCCGGAATCCAGTTCCTTCCTCTGATATCCATTAAAACAATCGGATAAACCAACCAGACCCCGGCTTGCGCCGGGGTGACGAGCGTGGAAATCAGCCCGTAATGATTTTTCACAGACTCTCAGGTCAAAAACCTTCACTCCTCAATAAAAGGCAACATCCAGGTATCGCCATATGAATCAAATTGACTTAAGCGACCTTCAAACGGCGGTTAATCTTCTCGAAAATCCGGGTTTCGGTGCGAAAGTGGCTGGTTTCGTTGGCCGCCCGATCGAAAAAGCCATCGCGCGTTTGCCTGACAAAGCCACCAAGGCCATTGTTTCTGCCACACACAAGGCGATACAGGGTGCGTTAACGCTTTCGCTGAAAACCTTTGCCCATCATGACCCGAGCACGGGCAAGGAAATTCCGGAGGCCTCAAACTGGTGGCATCTGGCGGCCACGGCAACCACCGGCGCGGTCGGCGGCGCTTTTGGCGTGCTTGCCCTGACCATCGAACTGCCCATATCAACGACCATCATCATGCGCTCGATTGCCGATGTGGCAAGAAGCGAGGGCGCCGATCTGCACGACATTCAAATCCAGCTTGAATGTGTGCAGGTCCTGGCACTTGGCGGCGATTCCAGCCGCGACGATGGGGCAGAAATCGGCTATTTTTTCGCCAGAGAGGCCATGAGCAAGGCCGTCTCTGAAGCGGCCACGCATATTGCCCAGAATGGTCTGAAAAAAGGCAGTGCCCCGGTCATTGTCCGGCTGATCACCCGAATCGCACAGCGCTACTCGATCAACGTCACCGAGAAAGCGGCGTCCCAGCTTCTGCCCCTCGTTGGCGCCATTGGCGGCGCGGTAATCAATACCGTCTTTATCGATCATTTCCAGAACATGGCGCGCGGTCACTTCATCGTACGTCGCCTGGAGAAAAAGTATGGGCCGAAGATCGTCCGTCAGAAGTATCAGGAATTGAAGCAGTCAAAGCGCTAACTTCTCGTTATGCGGTTTGGGCAGGGCGTATTCCCCGAAGAAATTCCTGAAATAAATTCCTGCGCATCATTTACAGGCTCGTCCTGTCAGCCCCTGACCCGGTATTGTGTCTCCCATGCCCTGGCAATCATGCCCGGTAGCAAGGAGACCCGATGCCAGATGCCAACACCCCGCAAGTCCTGATCATTCGAGATTGAAAGGCGAAGCGATGGTAACAACGGTTAATTTCACGGGTTCTGTCGATCGTGACCTGCTCAAGCGGGCGAAGGTAATCGCTGCCAAGTCGGATACCTCGATCAATGCCCTGTTCAACGCTGAACTTCGTTACCTGGTTGAAACCTTTGAAGCCGCAGAGAACGGAGGCAATCAAAACTTCAGAACCTTGCTCGACTTCTCACTGGGGCGGACTGCCGACCATGAAGCCCTCACGGCATTGGGTATCGACAGCCAGGAAGACCTGTTTGTGTTGATGGCGCAGGCTCACTTGC
>JAYSZS010000362.1:0-3376 GCA_043737935.1 Propionivibrio sp.
CATCAATACCATGGTCGATCAGTTGCGATCTTTCGCAGCGGAAGTGACACGGGTCGCGCGAGAAGTGGGTACCGAAGGCAAGCTCGGCGGGCAGGCTGATGTGCAAGGCGTTGCCGGGACCTGGAAAGACTTGACCGATAGCGTGAACTCCATGGCCAGCAATCTCACCGCACAGGTGCGTAACATTGCGAACGTGACGACCGCCGTAGCAAAGGGCGATCTGTCGAAGAAAATCACGGTGGACGTCAAGGGTGAGATTCTGGAACTGAAAGACACTATCAACACCATGGTGGACCAGCTCAGTTCGTTCGCCGCAGAAGTGACACGGGTGGCGCGCGAGGTGGGCACAGAAGGCCGCCTGGGTGGCCAGGCACAGGTGCAAGGTGTATCGGGCACCTGGAAAGATTTGACCGATAGTGTGAATTTCATGGCGGGCAATCTGACGGGTCAGGTACGGGGAATTGCAAAGGTTGTGACCGCAGTGGCCGACGGAGATCTGAAGCAGAAACTTACCGTGGAAGCCAAAGGCGAGATCGCCGCGCTGGCCGACACGATTAACAGCATGATCGACACGCTCGCCATCTTTGCAGAACAGGTGACGAGCGTGGCGCGCGAGGTAGGCGTGGAAGGCAAGCTGGGCGGCCAAGCCAAGGTGCCGGGTGCCTCAGGTACGTGGAAGGGTCTCACCGAAAACGTCAACCAGCTCGCTGAAAACCTGACAACCCAGGTACGTGCTATCGCCGAGGTCGCGACCGCTGTGACGCAAGGCGACCTGACGCGGTCCATCACCGTTCAAGCGCAGGGCGAAGTGGCGGCATTGAAGGACACGATCAATGAGATGATCCGCAACCTCAAAGACACCACTCACAAAAATACCGAACAGGACTGGCTAAAAACCAACCTGGCAAAATTTAGCCGCATGTTGCAAGGGCAGAAAGCGCTGGAGGCGGTCGGCGGATTGATACTTTCTGAGCTAGCCCCTGTAGTAGCGGCGCAGCACGCAGAATTTTACGTACTCGATATCATCGACGACCATCCTAGCCTCGTTTTGCTGGCCAGTTACGCCGCTGAAGGCCGCGGCGCTCACGGTAAACGGGTGGATATCGGCGAAGGCCTGGTGGGACAATGCGCGATTGAAAAGCAGAAAATTCTGTTGGCCAACGTTCCACAAGGCTACCTGCGCATTTTCTCCGGCTTGGGCGGTAGTGCACCTCGCAACATTCTTGCGCTGCCGATTATTTTTGAGAACCAGATCAAGGGTGTAATTGAACTTGCCTCGTTCGAGGGATTCAGCGATACCCACCAGGCGTTCCTTGAACAGCTGATGGAAAGTATCGGCATCGTGATCAATACGATCGAAGCCAATACGCGTACTGAAGATCTGCTGACACAGTCGCAATCGCTGGCACACGAGTTGCAAAGTCGGCAGCAGGAACTGCAGCAAACGAACGAAGAACTACAGGAAAAAGCCCGTCTGCTTGCCCACCAGAACCAGGAAGTGGAACGCAAGAATCAGGAAGTGGAACAGGCTCGCCAGGCATTGGAAGAAAAGGCCCGCCAGCTCGCGCTCACATCGAAATACAAATCCGAGTTCCTTGCCAACATGTCACATGAATTGCGCACGCCACTCAATAGCCTGCTGATACTTTCTGACCAGTTGTGTGTGAATACGGAACGCAATCTCACGACAAAACAGGTGGACTTTGCCAAAACCATTCACTCGTCCGGCAACGATCTTCTTATGTTGATCAACGATATTCTCGATCTGTCCAAGATCGAATCCGGAACCGTCGCGGTGGAGGTCGGTGAGTTGCGCCTCGACGATCTGAGCCGCTACGTTGAGCGCACGTTCAGGCACGTCGCCGAATCGAAGCAATTGCAGTTCTCTATCCATCTCGACCAGCGGCTGCCGAGGTCGATGTTCACGGACTCAAAACGCTTACAGCAAATCATCAAGAATCTTTTGTCCAATGCGTTCAAATTTACGCCTCAGGGGGAAGTGACCCTTACCATCCAGCCAGCCACAGCGGGTTGGGCTTCGGACAATGAGGAATTAAACAGGGCATCCGAAGTGGTGGCTTTCTCGGTATCAGACAGCGGCATCGGCATCCCGACGGACAAACAGCAAATTATTTTCGAGGCATTCCAGCAAGCCGACGGCAGCACCAGCCGTAAATATGGCGGTACTGGCCTGGGTCTGGCCATCAGCCGGGAGTTGTCGCGATTGCTGCACGGCGAGATTCGATTGGCCAGCCGTCCTAACAAGGGAAGTATGTTCACCCTTTACCTGCCGCAGTCATTCATTGTGGCACGCCCATCACGTAAATCTATCGATTCTGCCGCCGCCCTGGCGGATGCAGCGATACAGGTCGCCAGGCAGACAACCGAACGCATCGAGCCGCGCGAGGTTGCCGTCATGGAGACGGAGGAGCCCGACCCAACAGTCCTGATCAACGAGGCGGGAGACGATCGCGATATTATCCAGCCCGGCGACCGGGTACTGCTGATCGTGGAGAATGACCTGGCATTTGCGCGGTTTCTGCTGGATACGGCGAGAGAATCAGGCTTCAAAGGGCTGGTGACCTCGATGGGAACTGCAGCGCTGACGATGGTGCAGGAATACCAGCCATCCGCTATCACGCTGGACATTTTCCTCACCGACATCGACGGCTGGCGCGTGCTGGCGCGGCTGAAAAGTGATGTCATCGCCCGCCATATCCCCATCTATGTCATGTCCACTGAGGAGGCACGCGAGCGATCCCTCCAGTCCGGGGCGAAAGATTTTGTCGCCAAGCCCATTCAGAACAAACAGGTGCTGACCACGCTTCTTGAAAATATAAATGCCCACCTGAACAAGCGTCAAAAATACCTGCTGGTGTTCGATGAAAAACCCGCAGCGCTCGAGAAAATCAGGGAATACATCGACGGCATACCTGAGCTGGAAATTATCGCTGCACCACATCAGGATAACCTTCGCGACGCACTGCAAAACAGAACCTTCGACTGCATCGTGCTGGGAAACACTGCTTCCACCGCAACACTGGAGAATGTTTCGCAACAGATCCAGGCATCGCCGACAAACGGCAGCACGCCGCTGATCCTGTTGCGAGACGACGCCGGCGTTTCCGACGACGACGCGAGCAAGATTATCGCCCGCCACCCGATCTCTCGGGAGGCGCATTCGCTGGAGCGGGTGCTCGATCAGACGACGATGTTGTTGCATCAGGGCGTGACATGGTTGTCCGATCGTCATCGGGATGTATTGAACGACATTTACCAGTCGAACAAGCCGCTGGTTGACAAGAAGGTGCTCATCGTTGACGACGATATCCGCAATATTTTTGCGTTGTCGTCAGTTCTCGAGGAGTATCAGATG
>JAYSZS010000363.1:0-3373 GCA_043737935.1 Propionivibrio sp.
GAAGGGCGTGATCCAGATCTTCAACGTCGGCGCCGAGCGCATGCTCGGCTACACGGCCGCCGAGGTGATGAACAAGATCACGCCGGCCGATATCTCCGATCCCGAGGAGGTGGTCGCACGCGCCAAGGCGCTGAGCGTCGAGCTCGGGACGCCGATCACGCCGGGCTTCGAGGCGCTGGTGTTCAAGGCCTCCCGCGGGATCGAGGACATCTACGAGCTGACGTACTTCCGCAAGGACGGCAGCCGGTTCCCGGCGGTGGTCTCGGTGACGGCGCTGCGCGACGCGCAGGACGCCATCATCGGCTATCTGCTGATCGGCACCGATAACACGGCGCGCAAATTGGTCGAGGCGGAGCAAAGAAAGCTCGATCAACGGCTGCGCGACCAACAGTTTTACACGCGCTCTCTCATCGAATCTAATATCGACGCGCTGATGATGGCCGATCCGCTAGGCATCATCACAGACGTCAACAAGCAGATGGAGGCCCTCACCGGTTGCACGCGTGACGAGTTGATCGGCGCGCCGTTCAAGAACTACTTTACTGATCCAGAGCGCGCTGAGGCAGCCATCAAGCTGATGCTAAGCGAAAAGAAAGTCACCAACTACGAACTCACCGCGCGCTCCAGGGACGGCAGGGAAACTGTGGTGTCCTACAATGCGACCACCTTTTACGATCGGGACAGAAGGCTGCAGGGTGTGTTCGCCGCTGCGCGCGACGTCACCGAACGCCAACGCCTGGATCAGGCGTTGCAGGAAACGAACGTCGAACTGGGGAGCGCCAAGTTTGCGGCGGAAAAAGCCAACCTCGCGAAATCGGATTTCCTTTCCAGCATGAGCCATGAACTGCGCTCGCCGCTCAATGCGATCCTCGGATTCGCCCAGTTGATAGAGTCGGGCTCCCCGCTGCCTACGCCCTCCCAGAAGCAAAACCTCGATCAAATTCTCAAAGCGGGATGGTATCTGCTGGAACTGATCAATGAAATCCTTGATCTCGCTTTGATCGAGTCGGGCAAGCTGTCGCTGTCGCTGGAATCCATGTCGCTGTCCGCAGTGCTGCACGATTGCCAGACCATGATCGAACCGCAAGCGCGAAAAAGCGGCATCCGCATAACCTTTCCTCAGCTCGATATCCCGTACTTTGTCAAAGCTGACTACACCCGGATGAAGCAGGTTTTCATCAACCTGCTTACCAATGCTGTTAAATACAACAAACCCGGCGGAACAGTTGTTGTGGACTGCATGGCGATCTCTCCGGAACGCATTCGCATTGGGGTCAAGGACACCGGCAAAGGATTGACTTCCGATGAAATTGCGCAACTGTTCCAGCCGTTCAATCGCCTTGGGCAAGAGACCGGCAACGAGGAAGGCACCGGCATCGGGCTGGTGGTGAGCAAGCGACTGGTCGAATTGATGCATGGCGAAATCGGCGTGGAAAGCACGGTCGGTGTGGGCAGTGTGTTCTGGATCGAACTGAACCTGACGGCTGAACACCCGCTTGGCGCCGCCGCAGTCGGACCCACGACAGTCGGTCAGGCGCACGTTGCCGCCGACAAGCGGTTGCGCACCGTGCTTTATGTCGAGGACAACCCGGCCAATATGTTGTTGGTCAAGAATCTCATCGCGCGCCGGCCCGACCTGCACCTGCTGAGTGCGCCGGACGGCAACCGCGGCATTGAGATGGCGCGCGCTTCGCGGCCAGATATCATTCTGATGGACATCAATCTGCCCGGCATCAGCGGGATTGAAGCCTGCAAAATTCTGCGCGCGGACCCGGCAACCGCGCACATCCCTGTGCTTGCACTCAGTGCCAATGCCATGCCCCGCGATATCAAGCACGGCCTGGATGCCGGATTTTTCCGCTATCTCACCAAACCGATCAAGGTCAACGAGTTCATGGATACACTGGACGTGGCACTTAAATTTGCAGAATCAGAATACGCCCGCATAAATAAAAAGGAAAAAACATAATGGCCATCGCACCCGACTTTCTCAGCGCCAAGATCCTGATTGTTGACGATCAGGAGTCCAATGTCAGTCTGCTTGAACAACTGATGAGTGACGCCGGCTACACCGGCGTTACTTCAACCATGAAACCGCAGGAGGTCTGCGAGCTGCATCGCAAAAACGCCTATGACCTGATCCTGCTCGATTTGCAGATGCCCGGCATGGATGGCTTTCAGGTGATCGAAGCCCTGAAGAGCAACGACGCGGACGATTATCTTCCGGTCCTGGTGATCACCGCTCAGCCCGGCCACAAATTACGCGCGCTGCTGGCCGGAGCCAAGGATTTCATCAGCAAACCATTCGATCTGGTCGAGGTCAAGACGCGCATTCACAATATGCTCGAAGTACGGTTGCTCTACAAAAAACTCAATAATTACAACAAGCTTCTGGAGCAAACCGTACTTGAACGCACCGCTGAACTGCGTGAAAGCGAAGCCCGCTATCGCAGCCTGACCGAACTGGCCTCGGACTGGTACTGGGAGCAGGACGAGCACGGAACCTTCACCAAAGTTTCAGGACCCGTGCTGGAAATGCTGGGCATCCGGGTGAACGCGCTCTCGGGAAATGACATCCCTCCCCCGGTAGCCGGCTGGAATGAAGCGGAGCGGGAATGGTTGCAGACCACCATTGCCGCCCGGCAGCCGTTCCTGGATTTTGTTTTCAGCCGCGTCAATGCGGATGACTCGCAACAAAAGTTTCGGGTGAGCGGGGAACCCATGTTCAACCGGGAATGCCGCTTCATCGGCTACCGCGGCATCGGCGTGGAAATCATCGCGCCAAATTACAACGCTTGATGTCGACAACAAGTGATTTAAGAGATGCATAATTCGCGTAAAAATTATCTGCTTGCCGCTTTACCGGACGCAGAATTCGCCCGGCTGTCCGCGCATCTGGAACTGGTTCCGATGCTGCTCGGCGAAATGATCTACGACCCTGGCGAGCAATTGCATTACGCCTATTTCCCCACCACGGCCATCGTATCGTTGCACTACGTCACGGAATCCGGGGCCACAGCCGAATCTGCAGGGGTAGGGAATGAAGGTATGGTCGGCATTTCTCTGGTCACCGGGGGAAACACCACTTCGAGCTCCGCCGTAGTGCATACCATGGGGCAGGCTTACCGCCTGGACCGCCGCATCCTGAAGCAGGAATTCAACCGTGCCGGTTCCTTGCAGATATTGTTGCTGCGTTATACCCAGGCGCTGATCACGCAAATAATGCAAACCGCTGCCTGCAATCGCCACCACTCTGTCGAGCAGCAACTGTGCCGCTGGCTGCTGTTGACCCTCGACCGCACCCCGTCGCAGGTGCTGGTCATGACCCAGGAACTTATTGCCCGCATGCTCGGTGTGCGACGGGAAGGCATTA
>JAYSZS010000364.1:0-3371 GCA_043737935.1 Propionivibrio sp.
GTATCGATCAGGCTGACGTTGCCTTGCACTACCGCATGGCTTTTCTGCGGCGAGTCGAATACCTGGGAAAACTCCTGCAATTCGATTCTGAGCAGACAATCGGCCGCCGCATTGCCGCCGGCATTGACAGCCCCAAGTTGCTGCCTGAGTTGCTGTGCAATCATTAACCCCGGACTGCTCGCCCATCGACTGCCAGCGTATGCGCGTTTTTTTAGCGGTTCTTCGTAGGCCAGCCGATAATCGATATTGCGCGAATCCAACCAGGGCGGCGACCTGACTTCAAGCGCCAGTCTGGACCACGTTTCTTCACCCACCACCCGCTTTGCTGGCAAACCAAAGTCATAAACAAGGGCCGGCGGCACATTTCTCGCTCCGCCGACACAGGCAGTAATGAGCAAGGCCGCAAGCAGTAACCAAAATTTTTTCATGGTTGTTCCCTGACGTTCATTGGCTCAGTGAAACCCGCTTCGCCCGGCCCAGGCAAGGCTTTCTGCCGACCAAAGATCAGGCTTTGCGGCGACTCATCGAGCATTTGCAGGACGCGATTGAGCTGAAGCGAATTGGATGAAAGCTCGCTACTCAACTCGTTGAGCCGGGGAAGCAGCGCACCGGCGCCGCCACTCAATGGATCGCCAAGTGTCATCTCCAGCTTGTCGCTCACCGATTGCAAACGCATTACCAGCCCGCGCGCCTCGGCAAGAAATGGCGCGCCCTGCGCGGCGGTGCGCTCGACTTGCGCCAGCGTCGAGTTGAGCAAGCGTACATTCTCCGGCGTCAATAACTGGCGCAACTGAGCGCTGACCTCTCTGGCATTGGTGCTCGTCACTTCGAAATTGGACAGCGTTTTTGAAATATTCTGGCGGTTTTCCGGAGTCAAAACCTGATTGGCATTGGCCAGAAAATCCCGAACATTGCGCAAGGTTTCGCCACCGACCTCCGAGAGTTCCTGGATCAGCGAATCCTGCATGGGAATCCGCGCCATGTCTCCGGCTCCGGCACCGGCTTCGAGGGGTGCCGCATCCTGACCCGTATCTTCGAGCTGCACATGCGCAATTCCCGTAACACCCTGAAACCCGAGCCTGGCGGTGGTTCCTCGCGTGACCGGAATGTCCTTGCGCAGCGCGATCCGAATCAGCGTTTTGCCGACATCGCCCGGGTCAAGTTCAATGTTTTCAACCTTGCCGACGCGAATGCCACGATAGCGCACCTGGGCCTGCACGTTAAGCCCGCTGATAGTCTTCCGGGTGACTATCTGATATTGATGGGTCGCCTCCGGTTTGCCACCGAACCACCACAGCGCGGCCAGGGCGGAAAACCCCAGGAGCAGCGTAAAAAGCCCGGCCATCAGGGCATGTGCGCGATTTTCCATGATTAAACGAACCCTTTTAGCATGGCCGCCGTGGCATGCTCGGAACAGAAAAAATTACGGATGAACGGGTGATCGACCGCGAGCACTTGCGCGGGTGTTCCGCAGGCAATGATACGCTGATCGGCCAGCACCGCCACATGCGACGCCAGCCCCGCCAGCGTATCGAGATCGTGAGTCACCATGACAACGGTGAACCCCAGCTCTTTCTGCAGCATCCTGATCAGCTTGACAAAGTTATCGGCAAGATCCGGATCGAGGCCAGCCGTCGGTTCGTCGAGCACCAGCAGTTCCGGCTCCAGCGACAGGGCGCGCGCCAGAGCCACCCGCTTAACCATTCCCCCCGACAATTCGGCAGGCATCAATTGCCCGTGACGTGCTTCGAGTTCGACCATGCCGAGTTTAAGACAGACCAGCTCGCGGATCATTTCCTTGTCCAGCACGCGCAACTCGCGCAAGGGAAAAGCGATATTGTCGAAAACTGAAAGTGCGGAAAACAAGGCGCCCTGCTGGAAGAGCATGCCGAAACGGCGGCGCAAGTTACGGCGTATCAGGGGATCGGCATCGAGCACCGGATGGCCGAACAGCCTGACCGACCCGCTGCTCGGCATGAGCAGGCCAACGATCTCGCGCAACAGCGTCGTCTTGCCGCTGCCGGAACCGCCAACCAGCCCGAGAATCTGTCCGGCTTCGACGTCAAGATCGATGTCGCGATGGATCACGGTATCGCCAAACCTCGTGCTTACCCCGCGAATCTCGATTATTGGACAATCCGCTGGGGAACTTGTCGTTACGCGGGCTGAAGCGGCGATGATTTTCATGCCGGCAAACCCAGACTACGCGTCAATACTGCAAACACAGCGTCAACGACAATCACGAGGGTAATCGCCGTGACTACCGCCGTTGTCGTTTTCGATGACAGGCTCTCGGTATTCGGCTTGACCTGCAGGCCAAAGTGGCAGGCGATCAGCGCGATCAGCAGGCCGAAAAAGAAGCCCTTGCCGATCCCGATCCAGACGTTAGCGAGCGGCACCGCCTTGGGCAGCGCCTCAATGAAAAAACCATAGGACAGACCCATCTGCAGATTGGCCGACACCATGCCGCCGACGATGCCTGCCGCCGAACACCAGACGACCAGCAGCGGCATGGCGATCGACAGCGCGACCACCTTGGGCAGGACCAGACGCACACTGCGCGAAACCCCCATCGTTGCCAGCGCATCGATCTCTTCGGTCACCCGCATGACGCCAATCTGCGCCGTCATCGCCGAACCGGATCGTCCAGCCACCAGAACGGCAACAATTACCGGCCCCAGCTCACGAATAATGCTGATACCGAGCAAATTGACGATGTAAATATCGGCACCGAAGGTTTTGAGCTGTAGAGAGGACAAGTACGAGAGCACGACACCGATCAGGAAACCGACCAGCGCCGTCACCGGCAGTGCCTGCGCGCCGCTCTTGTAGAGATTGGCCGAGAACTCGCGCCAGGGAATGTCGTATGGATGAGAACAAAGATAAGCCACATCGAGCAACAACTGCCCGATCAGCGTAATGATCTGGCGCAGGTTCTTGAACGCCGCCAGTACAAGCCGCCCCAAGGCAAGCACCGCGGCAAGCCGGGACGGCTCAGGCCTTGACGCATCAACAGATGGGATGGTCGCCGCCCGCTCAAGAACCGAGCGTTGCTGCGGCAAGGCATTGAGCAAATCGGGCCAACGCCGACCCCAGGCCCGCCAAAGAAGAATGGCACCCACACTGTCGATGCGCGGAATGGCTTGCAAATCCCAGACCGGATGGCTGGTCGCCAACGCCTGCAAGCGCGCTTCAAACCCGGATATCGGAGTCGGCAAATTGGCCAGCGTCCAGTCGCCGGAAAGGGTGACATGGAGCCGCCCGGCTCGCTCTTCAGTGTCAATCCTGGGCGCAGCCACAACGACTACTCCAGTACCGCTGTCAGGCCTATGGGCTTGAGCCGAAATGCCGAACCAATACGTTTCCAGATG
>JAYSZS010000365.1:0-3366 GCA_043737935.1 Propionivibrio sp.
CCCATAAACGCCGGGCCTGCTTGCCGCTTTGCGCCAGCACGGCGTTGCCGATCAGGCCGCTCTCCAGCATTTTTTCGAGAAAACCTTCCAGCGAGGAACTTAGCGTGCCCGCTTCTCCAGGGCCAGAAAGCTCGACGAGAAGATGCCACGGGCTTGCTGCAAGCGGCGCCTGAGCGCCTGGAATGTGTTTGAGCACCAGTCCAAGTGCGACGTCGGAGATGAGTTCGCAGGCGGTCAGCGTGGCGCCAAAAGCGCTTTGCAGATCGCCCAGAAGATGCACGGCGGCTTGCGGTGATTTGAGCGCCAGCCAACAGGTAGTGCTGGCCTGCGGCAGAGGAAAGAGCTTGAGCACCGCCGCCGTGATGATGCCGAGCGTCCCCTCGGCACCGATGAAAAGCTGCTTAAGGTCGTAGCCGGTGTTGTCCTTGCGGAGCCCGTGCAGGCCTTTCCAGACCTCGCCGCTGGGTAGTACCACTTCCAGTCCGAGCGTGAGTTCGCGCATGTTACCGTAACGTATCACTTGCACGCCTCCGGCATTGGTCGACAGATTGCCGCCGATCTGGCAACTGCCCTCAGCAGCCAACGACAGTGGAAATAGCCGCCCGGCCGCCAATGCGGCTTGATGCACGGCCTGCAGAACGCAACCGGCCTCGACCGTGATCGAACTGTTGTCCAGGTCAATCGCCCGGATACGGTTCAGGCGAGACAGGCAGATCAGCACAGATTCACCGCCTTCATCAGGAATGCTTGCCCCGCACAGGCTGGTATTGCCGCCCTGCGGCACCATCGCCATTCCAGCTTGGGCGCAGACGCGCACCACGGCGGATACTTCTTCGCTCGATGCCGGACGCACCAGGCAACGGGCCGCGCCACGATAGTGCCCACGCCAATCGACGAGATAGGGCGCCATATCGCCGACCGCCGTCAGGATGTTATCGGAGCCGACAATGGCAATGAGATCATCGATTAAATCCAAACAGGGCACCCATGGCTTTCACAAACAGGATTTAACCACGAAGGGCAGGCAACGAAGGCAATTATTGCGCTGGCTCGCAAAAGTAAGAAGATCGAAATCCGGGGGCCAGGCTGTGCGATCACCCAGTATTGACCGGGGTCCAGGAGGGGTATCCGCGCCAGCACGGCTTCCGGCTTTCAACGGCATGACGGAAGTTTCAGACCTTATCGAGGCGAAGCAATAGTTCATCGGCACCCAAGCTACTCTGTGTGCTCGACGACCATGGCGGGCTATCATTTTTCGCCCGAATGGCTTGGTAATTTTTTTTTCGTAGTCAACTATCAACTAACGGCAATCTCGGCATAGAGGTCGTGCTCGTCGGCATCAAGCACACGCACGCGCAGGAAATCGCCCGCTTCGGCAGCGAAGAACTCGTTGATGAAGACCAGCCCATCGATCTCCGGCGCATCAGCCGAGGAACGGGCGATGGTGCCTTCCTCATCGACTTCGTCCACCAGCACCACGATCTCGCGCCCGATTTTGGCGGCGAGCCGTTCGGCGGAAATATCTTCCTGAACGTCCATCAGGCGACGGCGGCGTTCTTCGCGTACCTCGTCCGCTAGCGCGCCGGGCAAGGCATTGGCCGTAGCGCCGGCAACCGGCGAATAGGCAAAGCAGCCGACGCGGTCGAGCCGCGCTGCCTCGATAAAGTTGAGCAGTTCTTCAAATTCGGCTTCGGTCTCGCCGGGAAAGCCGGTGATGAAGGTGCTGCGCAGGGTGATGTCGGGGCAAACCGTGCGCCAGGCCTTGATGCGCTCGAGGTTATTTTCCGAGCTGGCCGGGCGTTTCATGGCCTTGAGGATGCGCGGATTGGCGTGCTGAAACGGTACATCGAGGTAGGGCAGGATCTTGCCCTCAGCCATCAGCGGCAGCAGCTCATCGACGCTCGGATACGGGTAAACATAGTGCAGGCGCACCCAGATGCCGAACTCGGCCAGAGCCGAACACAACTCCCTCAACCGTGTCTTGACCGGACGACCGCCAAAAAAACCGGTGCGATACTTCAGATCGACGCCGTAGGCACTGGTGTCCTGCGAGATGACGAGCAACTCGCGCACTCCGGCCTCGGCGAGATGCTTGGCTTCCAGCAAGACATCGCCGACCGGTCGGCTGACCAGCGGGCCGCGCAGCGAGGGGATGATGCAGAAGGTGCACGTGTGGTTGCAGCCTTCCGAAATCTTGAGGTAGGCGAAATGCGGCGGCGTGAGCTTGATGCCTTGCGGCGGCACCAGGCTGGTGTAAGGGTCGTGCGGCTGCGGCAGGTGCGCATGCACATGCTGCAGGACCTCTTCGCTCGCGTGCGGACCGGTGATCGCCAGAACCTGCGGATGCACTTGGCGAATCACATCTTCCTTCACACCCAGGCAACCGGTGACGATGACCTTGCCGTTGGCGGCGAGCGCCTCGCCGATGGTATCGAGCGATTCTTCAACCGCCGCGTCGATGAAGCCACAGGTATTGACGACCACTAGATCGGCGCCTTCATACGAAGGTGAAATCAGGTAGCCCTCGGCACGCAGCCTGGTCAGTATCTGTTCGGAGTCGACGAGCGCCTTGGGGCACCCGAGGGAAACGAAGCCGACCTTGGGCGGCTGACTGGAATCAGCAATCACGGGGGAGATTTTCAAAAAACAGGGGGAGGCGATGTGTCAATCGGTTTTGTTTGGCTTGATCGCTTCTTCCGGGGCGAAGCCTGGCAACTGGATACCGGAAAAAATGTTCAGCGTCTGACTCTTTAGCTGACCCTGCATCTTATGAACCATCTTCTTGCTCTGATCCATATAGGTGGCCATCATCGTCTGCATGGCCGGCCCCTGAAAGTTCATGAACTGAAACCACATATCGCTTTGCATCTGGCTGCTGTTCTCACCATAGAGTGTATGCGAATGATCCCGAAGCTTTTTCTGGAACTCGGTAAAGGCCTTGATGTTCGTTTCCAGATACTTGCCCAGCATGCCCTCCATGGCATGGCCATAGAAGCGGATCATTTGCGCCAGCAGTTCGGTGGTAAACAGTGGAACACCGGCCGTTTCCTCTTCGATAATGATTTGTAGCAGGATGCTGCGCGTCAGGTCTTCACCGCTTTTGGCGTCCACCACCTTGAAGTTTTCGAGTGACAGAACGAGAGCTTTTACATCGCTCAACGTGATATAGGCACTCGTTTTGGTGTCGTAAAGACGGCGATTCGGGTATTTCTTGACCATTCGCAACGACTCAGACATGCCGAACTCTCCATTGCCATATCACACACAAAGCACATGATTGCAGGCGCATTACATGTTGCAAAGCACCATTATACATCATAAAAAAAGCAGGCTCCTGAATAGAGCCTGCCTCATTTCTACCTACCG
>JAYSZS010000366.1:0-3358 GCA_043737935.1 Propionivibrio sp.
TCGACATCCAGATCGGTGCCGACACGCTCTGGCTCGACGCCCAAGCGCAAAACGCTCCCGACGAAAACACGCGAATCTTCGCGCAGTGGCGTGCTCGCCATGGACTGACGCTCAATCAGGCGGCCGAAGCACTCGGCATGACGATCAGAACCATGAGTGCCTATGGCACCGGAGCACGACCGGTGCCTCGCTATATCGCGCTTGCCTGCAAAGGCTGGGAAACCGAGCACGGGCGCGGGTCATAGGTTTACGGCTGGTAGCGCAGTTGGTGGGCAGCAGTTTGCTCTGCTCTTCTTTCTCCTGTGCCGAGGATTGTCACTACCGACCGGGCTTTTCCGATGGAGCGCTGGCCCCGGCCTACGCCGTAATCCGGCCAAAAATCGTTGGCCCCAACGACCCGACCGCCGATTTTCTCATCCAGGGGCCGGAAACCCATGGTATCGCCGGGCTGGTCAACCTCTTCGGGATCGAGTCGCCTGGGCTGACCGCCGCGCTGGCCATCGCCGAAAGAGTCGTTGAAAAACTCTTGCTCGATTGAATCCATGCCCCTGCCAACCCGCCTCGTTCTTGATACCAACATCGTGATGGACATGTTGCACTTCGGCAACGGCCCCGCTCAAGTCTTGCAAATGGCCATCAACCACGGGCGATTACAGTGTTTTACCGCGACGGAATGCCTGGCCGAACTGGAACGGATCAGCGCTTACCCGGAGTTCGGGCTGGACCTTGCCGCACGCAATGTCCTGATGCAAAGCTACCGGAGTTTGGCCACGCTATGCGACGCCAGCAAAGAGGAAAACTACCTGCTGCCGCGCTGTCGTGACAAGGATGATCAGAAGTTCCTGATTCTTGCCGCTCGCTGCCAGGCCGATCTGCTGATAACGCGCGACAAGCTGCTGCTCAAACTCGCCTGCCACCGGCACAAACCGCCACCGTTCACCATCCTGACGGCAGAAGCCGCCAATCAGCTTCTCGGCCTGGTTTGACTGGTCGAAATCTCATCGAGCAGGTCGGGTTAGGCCGCCAGGCCGTAACCCGACGTTTCAGGCAGAGTCTTCTGTCGGGTTACGCTATCGCTAACCCGACCTACTCAAACTTCACCATGCTGACAACGTAAGCCGCCAACCGACTACCCGGCCTGCTTTGAGTGGCGTCGAAATACCCAGCGCGCCGTAGTGGAAGCCTCGGCAGCGAAGGCATACCCCCCGGCCGAAAACTTCTTCAACTTTTCAGGCACCGTGATGCGCTTGACCAGCGCAAAACGCGCCATCAACCCGCGCGCGCGCTTGGCGTAGAAGCTGACGACCCTGAATTTCCCCGCCCCTGCACTCCCACTCCAGTCCTCAAAAACCGGCTGGATTACGAGCACGGCAAGTTTTTTCGATGGCACCGACTTAAAGTATTCCTCTGAAGCCAGATTGACCAGCGCCGCAGCCTTGACCTCAAGTAGCGCCGTATTCAACGCATCGACAATGCGTTCGCCCCAGAAGGCATAAAGATCCTTGCCGCGCGGGTTGGCCAGACCGGTGCCCATCTCCAGGCGGTAGGCTTGCATCAGATCGAGCGGGCGCAGCACGCCGTAAAGCCCGGAGAGAATTCGCAAGTGCCCCTGCGCGAAGCGCAGGTCGTCTGGCGCCAGCGTTGCGGCATCGAGTCCTTCATAGACATCGCCGTTAAAGGCCAGTACCGCCTGTTTGGCGTTTTCCGGCGTGAAGGGCAGCACCCATTCGGCATAGCGTGTGGCGTTAAGCGCCGCGAGCTGATCGCTGATGCCCATCAGTTTGCCGAGCGCAAGCGGCGACAGCCTGCGCAGCCGTTTGATCAGCACATGCGATTGATCGAGAAACAATGGCTGCGTGGCGTCGGCCAGCGTCGGCGACGTCGTGTAGTCAAGGGATTTTGCGGGAGAAAGTACAATAATCACGGTTTGCATCCAGGCCGAAAAAATTCCGGAACAATTGTTTGTCAGGATTGTACCCGACACAGCCACCCCGCTTGCCGTTCCCGGAAACATAAACTCCATGGAAGAACTCCTAGCCCGCTTTTCTACCCCGGACGCCGATCCGACGGATTTGTTTACCCGGCTGATCGATGAAATCAGGCCACGCCGGCCCACCGACTTCGTGACGGCGAAACGTAACCTGCAAGCGCTCTGCCACATCATTGGTCTGCACCCTGAGCTGCGCCGGGCCGTCAGCGAAAAACTCGTCAAACTGAGCCAGACCCATCGCCACTCGGAGCTGTACACCTCGACCGGCATCCTGCCCAATACCAGCTTTCTGTCCGAAAGCCTTCGCCGCATCGGACACAGCATTCTTCCCGAAGCCCTCGACAAGGATTTGCTGCGCAACGCATTGCGCAAGATTTTTCATCGACCGAGCGACGGCCGCTGGGTGAGCGGCGTCGGCGAACAGGCCTGGCTGAAGCTCGACGAAGCACTGCATTTCGAAGAAAGATCTGCGTCGCCTGAAATGCCGCGTGCGATCGCTGAAATCATCCGCTCGCTGCGCGTCATTTCCTACTGGATCGCCTCTTTCGGCATGGAGCCCGAACTACTGCGACACGACCGCGCGCTCGAAACCTACGAATCGCCTTTTGTCACACAAAACGAAGAGTTGATCGCTTACATCGACGCCTATCCCGGTGCCTGGCGCAAACCAGATGCCGCCATCAGCGACGACAGGCACCTGCGCGTCTCGACCAATGTCTGCAAGTCATCGAAAAATACGCAAGCGCGCGGCCCGGGACGGCACCAGCATCCGCCTCACTTATCATGTTCAACGTCTGCAACAATTGATTTTGCGCTGTGAGCAACTGCTCGACATTCTTGACAGGCTGCGACAGGACCCCGACGGACAATCGGCTTACCCGCCCAGCGTTCGTCTGTTTACCCGACTGATCGGGGATGAATGTCAGCGGAATAACCTGCGCCAGCACTGGCGCCGTAACACCGATCTACTCGCCTTGCGCGTCACCGACAACGCCAGCGCCCACGGCGAACACTACATCACCGCAACACGCAACGAATATGGCGCCATGGCGCGCTCGGCGGCCATTGGCGGCTTCATCATCGCGTTCATGGCCTGCTTCAAGATCCTGCTGGCCAAGGCCGACATGCCGCCGCTCACCGGCGCCATTGCCTATTGCCTCAATTACGGGCTTGGTTTTTGCTTGATCCACATCGTGCACGGTACGGTCGCCACCAAGCAATCAGCGATGACGGCCAACGCCATTGCCGCCAGCATCAGCCAGAGTGGCGGAAAACTGCGCGACATCGAGGCTCTGACCGGCCTGATTGCGCGCACCGTGCGCAGCCAGACCATCGCCATTCTTGGCAACATCGTCGTTGCCAACCCGC
>JAYSZS010000367.1:0-3357 GCA_043737935.1 Propionivibrio sp.
GGCGATGTTCCTGGCCTTTATCGGCACACCGCTGATTGCCGGCGAGGAGCGTACCATGGAAGTATTCGGCGATTACGTTTCGATCTACGACTTCCAGCAGTCCATCGAAGACGGCGCCACCGTGCCGCTATTCTACGAGAACCGCACAATGGAATTGCAGCTCGTTAATCCCGACCTGAACGAGGACATCTACCGACTGATCGAGGATGCCGTGGGAGGTAACTACACACGTTACACACAAAAACTTATAATTCACGCTCCTAAACCCTGCCCGGGTGGCGGAATCGGTATACGCAGCAGACTTAAAATCTGCCGTCCTTTGGGCATACGGGTTCAAGTCCCGTCCCGGGCACCAAATAACAGTTTTAAGCATTCCGATACAGTCCTCAAAGCCCTCTGAAACCCGCTCTGTGCGGGCTTTTTTTCGTCTATACTGTCCGCAGACGTCCGAAACAATCCTATTAAATCCGGGGGCACCTGGGGGCATATCTGGGGGCACATCGCAAAATACCCCGGTTTTTCCTGAAAATGTGCCCCCAAAATATGAAGGTTCGCATCAATGCTGACAGTCAAAGCGATAGATTCCGCAGAGCTCAAAGCCAAGCCGTATAAGCTGGGCGACGGGGGCGGATTGTACTTAGAGATTCAGCCGAACGGTTCAAAGTACTGGCGCATGAAATACCGGCACGCCGGGAAAGAAAAACGGCTGTCTTTTGGCGTCTATCCCGAAGTCCGGCCGCCTGAAGCCCGAGCGAAGGCCAAAGAGGCACGCGACCTGATCCGGGTAGGCACTGACCCTGCCGAAGAAAAGAAGGCCGTCAAGCGCGACGTGGAACTTGCGAACGCCAGCACCTTCGAGATTGTTGCCAGTGAATGGATGGAAGGCCGGAAAGCGACCGTGGCTATCGGCCAGTATGAAAAAACCCTGTCACGAATGGTGAGTGATGTTTTCCCCTGGATGGGCAAGCGGCCAATATCCGAAATCGACGCCCCTGAGATTCTTATCGTCATGCGGCGAATTGACAGCCGGGGTGCGAGATTTACCGCTCACCGAGTCAGAAGCGAGATAAGCCGAGTCTTTCGCTACGCCATTGCAACGGGTAGAGCGAAGAGTGACCCGGCACGGGATCTGATCGGCGCTATTCCTCCGGCGGTGGAAAAGCACTTCGCAAGTATCACCGAACCGACCAAGGTCGCGGAAATGCTCCGTGCCTTCGATGGCTTCTCCGGCACTTTCCCCGTGTTGTGTGCCTTGAAGCTGGCGCCCCTGCTGTTTGTCCGACCTGGCGAACTGCGTAAAGCGGAGTGGGCGCACCTTGATCTTGATAAAGCCGAGTGGCGCTATCGCGTATCGAAAACCAACACTGACCACCTGGTGCCCCTGGCGACTCAGGCCGTGGCCATACTGCGACAACTGCATGCCCTGACCGGGCAGGGGTGCTACGTATTCCCTGGCGCACGCACGGCAGCAAGGCCGATGTCAGACGCGACGATCAACGCGGCACTGCGGCGCATGGGCTATGACACGCGTACCGAGATTACCGGGCACGGCTTCAGGGCGATGGCGCGGACGATCCTGCATGAGGAACTGCACCAAAAGCCGGAAGTGATTGAGCATCAACTGGCGCACTCTGTCGCGGATACCCTAGGCACGGCGTACAACCGCACCAAGTTCTTGAAGGAGCGCAAGGCCATGATGCAGCTATGGGCGGATTATCTCGACAAGATCAAGGCCGGGGCGGCCGTGATACCGCTGCACGGTGCGGCATGAGCAAATCACTTAACAAAACTTCACATTTGATGCTTTCAAGGTAGTCAGGAAGCAAATCAAGGCAATGAAGTTATGACCGGTGCCTGACGGACTCAGGCAAAGCGGGCCGGGAAGTGATGACACACCGACCGACCCTAACCACATCGACAAACAGAGGTTATCGAAATGGCTACACCTACTCTATCAGAGCGCGGAGCACCTGCAACCACTGGCCATTTGGCGCTAGCATCACCGAATTACGGTATGCCTGGCGTTTGCATTCCCGAGACGTTCAAAGCAGGAAGATACGGCTACAACATAGAATTTTCGATACCAACTGACGCTGGCCAGGTGTCTGCGGACGCCTAAGGGGAAAGCATCGCGGTCAAAGGTAGCTCCGTTCAATTGCTTTTCTTGCGCCTTGTCCGCCCCGAATGGTTGCCTGGCATACCGGGTAACGGCAAGACCAGACAAACAGTCGCGTTTGAACCAACAGGGCCGAGGCTTTTATGCTCTAAAGGATACCGGCAACCGTTGCCACATATCATAATTTCAAGAATTTCACGCATCAGTTACAGCGTAAAAATTCCGGCAACCGATAGCCAGATAGCGCTATTAAAGCGCGTCAATGATGAGTTTGTCGAGAAATGGAAGCGCGATAAAAAGGAGAAGGACGAGCTTGAAAGGCAGCAGGAGGAAGAAGATGCTCGAATCGAGCGAGCAGCGCGCGCACGGCATCAAGATGGAAACGTGATTTTTCTTGGTCAACGCTGACCGATTAAGCCGCGCCTACCTCGACGGAGGGAGCACCGGGAACCCTTACCCGGCTGGCGCGGCCCCTGAACTAAGGGGCGCGAAAGGGGCGCTATGGAAATGCCGTTTTTCATTTCCTGCTTTGCCGAGAAAATAGGCAAGCCAGTTTCATCATTCACGAGAGACGACTGGCGGACGGCGGCAATAAATGCGGCCAAGCTTCTTGATGATGATCTGCCGATTCCGTGGCGACCGGGGCGAACAAGGAAGAAGAGCAAGAACAGACTCGAAGAATTGCTTTGTTCGCCTCTGAGAAGGCCGGTCGGCAGGCCGCGCCAAACTTACGGCAAGAGTAAGTTACTGGTCTCCGAAATCTCGGAAATCATGGATGACGTTATGGGAGAGACCACCATTCGAAACCAAACAAAGGTCATGCGCTTGATCCTGCGCGCTATCGGCGGTCATGCCGCAGAAGCGGATTCTATTCTGCGGTCTGTGCGAACTTTTCGGAAACAATTAAAGAAAATCACTTAGCCTATTTTCGGGGAATTTCCCCGGCATATTCTCCCTATCCAAGCCGGTATGTTCCGGCAAGGGTTAAGGAGTTATGAGCATGGCCGCACAAGTCCAAAAGGCGCTAACCATCCTACGGCGCAAGCAAGTTGAAGCCCGCACAGGGCTATCCCGCTCTACGATCTATTCCAAGCTGAAACACAACCCCAAGAGGCCGGGCGACTATGACCCTACCTTCCCGACGCCTATATCAGTCGGCGCCAAGGCTGTTGGCTGGATTGAGTCGGAGCTTGACGCCTGGCTGACCGCGCAAGTAGAGAAAAGCCGCAAAGTCTTGGCGG
>JAYSZS010000368.1:0-7811 GCA_043737935.1 Propionivibrio sp.
AGGTAACGACAGGCAGGCGGACGTTGAGGCACCAACTTGAGGTCCATTATAGGCTGTCATACAAGCGGCGACGCGCCTTCTCCATTTTAATGAAACTGCCTGGTGAATCGGCACCCTGATGAATTGCGGCGGCAATCACCACCTGCAATAGCCTGGCCGTGGCGTAAGCATCGGAAACGGCGTTATGACGCAAAAAGTTGTCGATACCAAATAGCTCGAGCCAGTCATCAAGTTCAACCCGGGCACCGGTCTGGAAATCGAATAGACCAGGAAGCACCCACGCCAGATCGATCCATGTCTGCCCGAGCTCCATTCCGAGGTAGTCACCCATCGCCTTTTCGATCATCGACTGATCGAAAAAGGCGTGATAGGCGACCAGCGGTGATTTGCCAATATAGCGGAGAAAGGCAAGCAGTGCTTCAACCGGATCCATTCCTGCACTCTGTGTCAGGCCGCCAATGCCATGAATCAGGATGTTCTCGTTGCTGCTGACCTGGTCCTGGCGCAGCACGACCTGAAAGGCATCCTTGAAATCGATCTTCCCGTCGACCAGCGCCATGGCACCAATCGAGATCAGGTGATCCTTGTTGGTATTGAGTCCGCTGGCTTCAATATCGACGACGACATATCGGCTATGCAAGTGCAAGCAGTCCAGATCGACCGCAGGCAACTGCTGCCATGCCTTGATGACCTGTTGTTGCTCAGGGGAGCGATTGACCTCCTGCTGCGCATTGTGACTTGCGAAAATTTTTGAAAACCAGGCCATGATCAAAACTTGTGATCAAGTTTAAGACGCTGCTGAAGCTTGCGCGCCTGACGGAACGCCTCTTTCAGGATGCGACGATCCACTTCGTTGAGATCGTCCGGCGGGATCAGATTATCGCCAGCTCGCCCTTGCGTCTGCTCCGCGTACTGATGGCGCAAACGCAACAGCTGGATGAAGTTGAACGCATCGACCACCGCCGCGGCCTCGTCAGGTGAAATATTCATCAACGGGGCCGAGAGCTTTATACGCTGCACGGTGTTGGTAGCCGACACGTCATGCCCCATGGCAAAGACCCGTGCCGCGTCGATAAAAAGCCGTGCACCGTACTTTTTGAGGTCAATGGTTCCCGGGTGTTCGGGATCGGCGTCCGTCACGAAATCGCGAATCATGCCGAGCGGTGGCTGAACAGAGAGCGCGTTGCCCGCCAGCATGCGCAGGAATAGCGGGTTATTGCGCGTTTGCCGCAACAGCGACAATCGCATGCGACTGGCCAGATTGAACTTGCCGAACAGCGGCCTGAAGTCAAAGAAGATCGTCGAATTAAGCAACGCCTGGGGCTCCGGGGTTCTAATCCATTGATCGAACTTCTCTTCCCACTCCTCCAGCGTCAGGCACAGGTTGGGGTTGCTGGCCATGATATTACCGGTGCATGACGGGAAGCCGCATCGGTCGAGATCGGCATTGACGTCGCGAGCGAACTCCAGCAGCAGCAGTTGTGTCTGCTCACGATCCATGATGTCGGTACAGATATAGACGATCCCGTTGTCCTGATCGGTACTGAAGGTTTGCTCGTCGCGCCCTTCGGAACCGAAGGACAACCACGTCCATTCAATGCCATACAGGTCGTGCTTGTCGAGATTGAGCTCGATGATGCGGCGGGTCAGCGTATCGTTCAGCGCCGAAATGAACTGGGTGATCTGCTCGGCACCGACACCCTGTGCCAGCATGTTGAGCGAAAGCTGGCGAACATCCTTGCTGGCCATCAACAGCATATCGATAGTGGTCGCCGAATCGATCGTTTGACGAATCTGGCGCAGCCCGACGCGCTGCAGCGTAAACAGGTCGCGTTCCGATACGACGCCCTTGAGACACCCGCCCTCGTCGACCGCCAGCACATGACGCACCCCATGCCTGGCCATGGCCAGAGCCGCGTCATAGGCATTGGCGGCAAACGGCAAGGCGCGCGGATACTGCGTCATCACCGAATCAATCGGATTGTCGAGCGGGATTCCGGGCAGGACGACACGCTTGAGAACATCGGAATGCGTGAAGATACCGACCGGCTGTTGATCGGCATCGACGATGATCATCGATCCGATATTGCGATGGGCCATCAGTTCGATGGCCACCTTGATCGGCGTATCCGGCGAGACCGAAACGGGATCCTTGTGAATGATCGACGACAGCGGCGAATTCATCGTCTGCTGCTCGGCAACGTGCTGTGAGAACTGTTGTTGCAACTGCTGGCGAGACTGGCTGAGCAAACTGGCGAGGTACTGCGTACAGAAGAGATTGAGCACCGAACTCTTGTGCATCAGCAGGAAGAAAATCTCGGCTGTCAGTTCGTAGCAGAACACATCCTCAAGCGCCGTATAAATGCTCGTCGATGATCGTTGTGCCGCCACCGATCCAATCGAAAACCCCTCGCCCGGCCCCAGCGTCAGCGCTGACTGTTCATTCCCGGCGCCTTCACCCGCCCGACGAACGAGAACCTTGCCGCGCTGCAAAATGCGAAAGATCCGCACCACGCCAGTTTCAGGAGAAACGATCAGGGAACTCTGGGGATAATAGGCCAGCCTGACGTTTTCTCCAAGAAACTGCAGCGCATCCGGTTCCATGCGATCAAACGGCGGGTAGGACTGCAGAAACTCGATCGTTGCCGAAACCAGCAACTCCGTCGCACTATTGTTCATCCCTTCTCCTTGCTCGTCACACACTCCAAAAGTGCTTTATCCTTAACCTTCAGTGCAAAAGTTCAGGCCGGCACACATGATGTGTGCCGGCCTGAAGAGCGGTCTTGATTGCCACCTCGTCATGCTAAATGCATCGCTTGTGCCCGTTAACCGGGCGATGCATGCCTCCTCAACCCAAACAAAATCAACTGCCTCTCAACTGCTCGAGAATCGCCGGATTTTCCAGTGTCGAAACGTCCTGCGCGACTGTCTCGCCCTTGGCCAGCGAGCGGAGCAGGCGACGCATGATCTTGCCGGAACGTGTCTTCGGCAGGTTCTCGCCAAAGCGAATATCTTTTGGCTTGGCAATCGGCCCGATTTCCTTGCCAACGTGATCCTGCAATTCCTTGATCATCTTGGCCGCAGCGTCGCCCACCGGACGCGCGCCCTTGAGCACGACGAAGGCGCAGATTGCCTCGCCGGTCAGGTCGTCGGGACGACCGACGACAGCGGCCTCGGCGACCTTCGGATGCGAGACCAGCGCCGATTCGATTTCCATCGTACCCATGCGATGACCGGAGACATTCAGCACATCGTCAATACGACCGGTGATGGTGAAATAACCGGTATTGACGTCGCGTACCGAGCCGTCGCCGGCGAGATACAGCTTGCCGTTAAAATCATTCGGGTAGTAGGAGTTCTTGAAACGATCCGGGTCATTCCAGATATTACGGATCATCGACGGCCAGGGCTTTGTCACGACCAGCAAGCCGCCTTTGCCCCAATCGAGCTCGGTACCGGTTTCATCGACGATGGTCGCCTGAATCCCCGGGAAGGGCAGCGTGCACGAACCCGGCACCATCGGCGTCACGCCGGGTAGCGGGGTAATCATGTGGCCACCGGTTTCCGTCTGCCAGAAGGTATCGACAATCGGGCAACGACCCCCACCCACATCGTTGTAATACCACATCCAGGCCGCCGGATTGATCGGCTCACCGACCGTACCCAGCAGACGCAACGAGGTCAGGTCGTAATTGGTGGGAGCGATCGCCGGAGTGGTATCGGAGGCCTTGATCAGCGAGCGAATGGCGGTCGGTGCCGTATAGAAGATGGTGACCTTGTGATCCTGAATCATTTTCCAGAATCGGCCGGCGTCGGGATAAACCGGCACTCCCTCGAAGACCATCTGGGTACCACCGCAGGCCAGCGGGCCGTAGGTAATATAGGTATGTCCGGTCACCCAGCCGATGTCGGCGGTACACCAGAAGAGATCGTTCGGCTTCAGGTCAAATGTCCACTTCATGGTCAGAATGGCATGCAGCAGGTAACCACCGGTTGAATGTTGAACGCCTTTCGGCTTGCCGGTTGAACCTGAGGTGTAGAGGAGGAACAGAGGATGCTCGGCTTCGACCCACTCTGGCTCGCATACGTCGGACTGGCCGGCGATCACGTCATCCCACCAGACATCGCGACCGGCTACCATGGTGCAGGCACCACCCGTGCGCTTGAACACGATCACCGTCTTGATTGTCTCGCAGCCGCCGAGTGCGATACCTTCATCGACCGCCGGCTTGAGCGGCAGCTTCTTGCCGCCACGGCACTGCTCGTCCATGGTAATCACGGCAACGGCACCGGCATCGTTGATTCGGTCGCGCACCGATTGCGCCGAAAAACCGCCAAACACCACCGAGTGAATGGCACCGATACGGGCACAGGCCTGCATGGCCACCACACCCTCAATACCCATCGCCATATAGATGATGACGCGGTCGCCCTTCTTGATGCCTTTGGCGCGCAGACCGTTGGCCAACTGACTTACTTTAGCCAGCAGAACCTTGTAAGTCATTTTCTTGACTTCGCCGTTGTCGGTTTCGGAGATGATCGCCACCTTGTCGCCCAAGCCGGCTTCAATGTTACGATCCAGACAGTTGTAGGAGGCGTTCAGCGTACCGTCGGCAAACCATTTGAAGAAAGGCGCATTGGACTCATCGAGCACCTCCGTGAAGGGCTTCTTCCAGCTCACATGCTCACGCGCCAGACGGGCCCAGAAACCCGTGTAATCGCTGGCCGCTTCGGCACACAGTGCCTTGTAAGCATCCATACCGGAAATCGTTGCCTGCTTGACAAACTCGGCAGACGGCTGAAAAAGCTTGACTGACTCAATCTCGGACATATTCCATCTCCTGTGCAGCGTTCAAAAGAGGTTTGTCGGGTCGATGCAGGAGCACCGAAACAAACCGCATCAACTATTCACAACCCGGCGGGGCGGGAAGGCAGAAAAAGCCTTTATCCAATCAAAAATTGACGTGAATGGGTGAGGATTAGATGCTTATTGCCTTACACATCACTTACAAAACCATACTTGGCAGGACGATTGCATCCGAAAATTCACGCACCGACGTAAAGTCGATAAAAGGAGGTCTGTGCTTATCGAGTTATCCCCGTACCAGGCTGTACTAATGCACGGAATGACGATGTCTCTCGTCAGCGTGATCCTCACACGATAAATTTGTTCTAAAAACCCGTCGTCATTCCAGCGAAAGCTGGAATCCAGATTTGTACATCTGATCAAGATGTTAGTAAAACAGTTTTGATAAACGAACTGGATTCCGCGTCAAGCCCGGAATGACGGTAATTCAATGAGTTAGCGTTAGAACAAATTAACCCTGGTGCTCCTCAATCGCGCTATCAAAGCCAGGATTGATTGATGATAAAATTCCTGACTGCACACCTTGACACCGTCAATGAACGCGACGAAGACCTCCCCTTACCAAATTAGCAGCCCTGCCCTGAAACTTTTGATAGAAAGCCTGAAATGACCAACATTCGCCAAGAAGACCTGATCCAGAGCGTCGCCGATGCCTTCCAGTACATCAGCTACTACCACCCGCTCGATTTCATCACGGCGCTGGGCGAAGCCTACGAGCGCGAAGAATCGCCGGCCGCCAAGGACGCAATTGCCCAGATCCTAACCAACTCGCGCATGTCGGCCGAAGGGCACCGCCCGATCTGCCAGGACACTGGCATCGGCATGGTCTTTCTCAAGGTGGGCATGGACGTTCACTGGCCGGACGCCACGATGAGCCTGCAGGAGATGGTCAATGAAGGCGTGCGCCGTGCCTACGCCGACCCGGACAACCCTTTGCGCGCCTCGGTACTCGCCGATCCTTACGGCACGCGCAACAACACCAAGGACAATACTCCGGCCGTCGTGCATTTTGATATTGTCCCTGGCCACCATGTCGAAGTCATTTGCGCGGCCAAGGGCGGCGGCTCCGAGGCCAAGGCCAAGTTTGCCATGCTCAACCCCTCCGACGATCTGGTCGACTGGATTCTCAAGACGGTGCCGACCATGGGTGCCGGCTGGTGCCCGCCTGGCATTCTCGGTGTCGGCATCGGCGGTACGCCGGAAAAAGCCATGCTAATGGCCAAGGAATCGATCATGGCACCGGTCGATATCCAGGATCTCAAGGCCCGTGGTGCGAGTGGTGCAAAACTCACCCGTCCCGAAGAACTGCGCCTCGAACTCTACGAGAAGATCAATGCCCTCGGCATCGGCGCCCAGGGCCTCGGCGGCCTGACCACCGTGCTCGACGTCAAGGTGCTCGACTTCCCCTGCCACGCCGCCAACCTGCCGGTGGCGCTGATTCCCAACTGTGCCGCGACCCGCCATATCCACTTTCATCTCGACGGTTCCGGCCCGGCCAGACTCGAACCGCCAAAGCTCTCGGACTGGCCGAACGTGACCTGGACGGCGGATCTCAAGTCGGCCACCCGCGTCGACCTTAATACCTTGACCAAGGCCGAAGTTGCTGCGTGGACGCCCGGCCAGAAATTGCTGCTCAACGGCAAGATGCTGACCGGCCGCGACGCCGCGCACAAGCGCATTCAGGGCATGCTTGCCACGGGCGAAAAACTCCCGGTGGATTTTGCCAACCGCGTGATTTATTACGTGGGCCCGGTGGACCCGGTGGCCGGCGAGGCGGTCGGCCCCGCCGGCCCGACGACGGCCACCCGCATGGATGGCTTCACCGAAATGATGTTGTCGCAGACCGGCCTGATCTCCATGATCGGCAAGGCTGAACGCGGCCCGGTGGCGATCAAAGCCATCAAGAAGCACAAAAGTGCTTATTTGATGGCCGTGGGCGGGGCCGCCTACCTGGTCAGCAAAGCCATCAAGAGCGCCCGGGTGGTGGGCTTTGCCGACCTCGGCATGGAAGCCATTTACGAATTTGACGTGGTGGACATGCCCGTCACGGTGGCGGTGGATGCAGGTGGCACCAGCGCCCACATCACCGGTCCGGCCGAGTGGCAAAAACGCATTGCGACTGGCGAGTTCAAGGGCATTGAAGTTGCGACCAGTTGACTGGCGCGTCGTAACAGACACGGCGAGCGCCATTGGGTTCTGACTCCAATCCTGTCAAGCGCCCGATCGGCGTGTTTGACAGCGGCATCGGCGGCTTGAGTATTCTCAAGGCGCTACGCACCGAGTTGCCGTTTGAGGACTTTGTTTACATCGCCGACAGCGGCCACGCGCCCTACGGTGAGCGCGATGACGGCCATGTCATCGCGCGATCCCGCACCATGACCGACCAGTTGCTGAGGCAGTATCAGATCAAGGCGCTGGTGATCGCCTGCAACACCGCCACCGCGGCCGCCATTCATTTGCTGCGCCAGCAGCACCCGGAGCTGCCCATCGTTGGCGTTGAGCCCGCGCTCAAACCGGCGCTGGCGTTCAGCAAGACGCGGCGCATTGGCGTCATGGCCACGCGCGGCACCCTGGGTAGCGCAAAATTTCAGGCCTTGATCGCGTCGCTGGCCGATCAGGCCGACTTTGTATGCCAGCCCTGCGATGGTCTGGCGGATGCGATCGAGCACCAGGAAACTACAAAAATAATAGCACTGTGTGCATATTACACGCGGGCTATGGGTCAATTTGGCACCAAAGACGGGCAAATCGACACGCTCGTGCTGGGCTGCACGCACTACCCGTTTGCCGCTGAGCAACTGAAGAAAATAGTGGGGCCTGAAGTCCGCCTGATCGACAACGGTGAACCGGTTGCGCGCCAGACGCGCCGCCTGCTCAAAACCCTGTCGCCACCTGACGCCCCGGGACACTGCGTGCTGCTCAGCACCAGTGAGCGCAGCAGCGT
>JAYSZS010000369.1:0-16670 GCA_043737935.1 Propionivibrio sp.
CCTTTGCCATGCTGGCCATGATCAATATCAACAAGTGGGGACGACCGCTCACAGGAGAGAGGCGTCCAGCATGACCCGGATAGGGGAAAATTCTCCCTAACCTGACCACAGAACGCTCGTTTATTCGATAAAAACTGCTTTTGCTTCACAATGTCGTCCAATTTTTTTGCCGCCGCCTGGCTGCGATGACTTGTTCGGTGATTCCCTAGGGTATTGAACAAGCAGGCCGCGAGCCGCTATGACGTAATTCCGTAATCCATTGCCAATCGCTGTTGCAGGCGGCGTGCCTGTTTAAGCGACTCCTTGAGGATGTGCCGATCAAGCGCATGTAGCAGATCGGGATTGACGCGATTGGGATCTTCGTTCGCACTGCCGGCGACCTGATGTTCAAGCCGCAGACGCTGGATATGATAGAAGGCGTCAACCAGCGCGGCAGTTTCATGAGGCGGTATGCCGATCACCCTACTGGCGGCGCGCAGGCGCTCGACGGTATTGGTATCCGGTACGCCCCTGGCCAGGGCCTGGATGCGTGCCGCATCGACAAAGGGGCGCGCGCCGTGCTTCTTCAGATCGATAGTGTGGGGAAATTCCTTGTTGCCGTCATAGCGAAAACCTTGCCACCAATTGAGCGGCGACTCCCAGTTCATGGTACTTGCAACCAGCGCGCGTAGAAAGATCGGATACGAAGACACTCTCGCCAGCAGCCATTCGCGCAGTTCGCCGGCCAGTGAATCCTGCCCATAGAGCGCGCGAAAATCGAAGAAGATGGTCGAGTTGAGCAGGGCCTCCGGTTGCGCGTTGGACATCCACTCTCCAAAAGCCGATTTCCACTCATCGAGAGAGAGGCACCAGGCCGGATTGCTGGCCATGATGTTGCCATTGCACAAGGGAAAGCCGCAAGCATCGAGTGCCTCATTGACGGCTCGGGCAAAGGGCAAAAAAGCCTGACGCAAACTGGCGGCTTCATCTTCCGAGCCCGCAGCAAAGATCAGGCCATTGTCCTGATCGGTGGCCAGCGTCTGCTCGAGTCGACCTTCGGAACCGAACACCAGCCAGCACCAGGGAACGTAGGGCAGCTCGAAACGTCCGGCGGTCAATTCGATGACCTGCAAGGTGAGCAGGTCGTTGAGTGCCGAGATGCGCTGGCAGATGGCTTCGGCACCCACCCGCTCGGCCAGCATGCGGCTAGCCAGACGGCGTACGCCGGCGGCCAGGGTGGCCAGGGCAGCAACATCCCTGGCGGCCACAATGGCGGTGACCAGATCCTCGGCGCGGGCGCCGGGCTGGGCGTAAAGATCGGCTTGCGAGACGACATTGAAATAGCTGCCGTCAACTTCGGTCAGCACCAGATGGCGGACACCGCAGCGCACCATGATGACGCTCGCCTGATGCGCGGTGGCGTCGGCGGGCAGGGTGATCAAGCCACCGGTCATGATTACGGCGATTGGCGCATCGAGGTCCCCGGTTTCGATGGCGATGCGGCGCATAACATCGCGCAACGTCACGATGCCGAGCGCGACGCGGCTTGCCTCATCGACCACGATAATGGCATCTGCATGTGCGGTATCCAGTTTGAGCAAGGTCTGGCGCACACTGGCCGACGGTGGCACGGTAAGCGGCGCGGCGCGCACCAACTGGCGCAGAGTGGAGAAGGATGAAAGTGGCGCAACTCGCTCAGCAGCCGCACTAATACCCGGGCTGACCAACGTAGCGGTATGCGGGTGGGTGGCCTCAATACTTGAGTCGGGCATAGTAGGTCCTCTCGCTCGCTTCACGCGCCTGGCGCAAGGTATGGATGCCCATTGCGGCAAGCAGGGGCAGCATTTTAAGAAAAACTTCAGCCGTCACCATCGCATCGCCCAGGGCCGTATGCCGACCAATGACCGAGACCCCCAGCCGTTCGGCTATGGCTTCGAGACGATGCATTTCCTGATTGGGATGGAGCACCGCCGAGAGCAGCAGCGTATCGAGCACCGGTTGTTCGAAGCGCACGCCGAGACGTGCTTCCTTGAGTTGCAGAAAGCGCATGTCAAAAGCGGCGTTGTGCGCAACCAGCACCGTGTCGGCGCAATAAGCCAGGAAGGCAGGCAACACGGTGGCAATGGTAGGCTGTCCGACCAGCAGATCCGGCGTGATGCCATGAATGAGTATCGACTCCTTCGACAAGACCCGCTGCGGATCAACCAACTGGTCAAAACACTCGTGGCCGAGCAGACGACGATTGACGATACGTGTCGCCCCGATCTGGATAATCTCGTCGCCACCCGAAGGATCGAGCCCGGTAGTTTCCGTATCGAAAACCGTATAGGTCAGTTCGGCCAGTGGGCATTGGTCAAGCTGATTACTAACAGCAGCGTAATTGAAAAGATCAAAGTCGTAGAACTCCGGCCGGCTGCCCTGGAGCGCCGGTTCCCGGCTGCGGGCAGCATCCTTCGGCATCGCGCTAATCGGCAGCATGATGCGGAAGAAGGCACGATGCGAAACGCGTTCGCGCTGAAACCAGATCTCCCCGTTGCAGCGATCGACCACATCGCGCACGGAAAGCGGCGTCGCTTCGCCGGCCGTGTTCATCGAATCCATTTCCCAGGTCATCGCCGTTTCGTTGTTCATGAAACTGCCGGCCCAGATCAGATCGAGCTGCGCCAAACGACCGTCGAGTGCCAAAGCAAGGCGTACCTCTCGGATCTGGTATTCATCGTGCAGGCGTGTTGACAGGAAGGACAGCACCTGCAACAAGCCAAAACTGTCGATACGCAGCCACAGACTGTCATCGACACTGTCGACCTTGACGGCCAGCCCGGAGTGCTCGGCGATGCGCCGAGCGGCGGCACTGACCAGCTCAGCGCCGAGCATTTCTTCGAGCGGCCAGCGCACGCGTAAATCGTTGGAGAAGGCCGTCGCTGCGTTCTCCAGATGCAAGGAAAGCGCCCGTGCTTCGTCGCGTATGACATTGAGAAAACGCGCGCGCTGCTCGGGCAGCATGTCGGTAAAATCGGTAAGCGTCTCGGCCGCTGCGCGGATGTTTCCCAGTGGGCCGCGTCCGCCTTCGGTCAGCGACTGGATCAAGCCATCGCGCCGGGCATCGCGCTCGTGATCGGCGGTGATATCGTCGAGGATCAGGACGAAACCGGTGAGCGCGGAGTCGACCGCCGGATCGCCGTCTGCCGCTAAAACCGGCGTCATCAACGCGCGTAAAAGCCGGCCGCTACGCGTGGCGGTAACAAACTGTGCAGCGCGCGACCCAGCCATTTCTCTCGGCGTCTGCTTCAAGCGTTCAAGCGCGTGGGCAATCTGGCTGCGATCAAGAACGGTATAAATCGAGCGACCCAGCCCGAGCAACTCGACACCGCCGGTTTCCTCCTGCCCGCTCAATTCTTCGCGCGCCCGCTGGTTGTAGAGCAACACGCGACCATCGAGATTGCAGACGACAACACTCTGGTTGAGCTCGGCCATCAATGCGGCCAGGCGACTGCGTTCTTCTTCCAGCGAGGCGCGGGCTTCACGAACACGCCCGGCCAAATCGTTTTCCAGTGCATCGCGAACGCTTGCCAGTTGATTGACAGCCTGCCCGACAGCCTGCAATTCGGGGGCCACATAGTTGCTAACCCGCACACCGCAATGTGCCGCCAGCGCCCCGGCTTCTTCGGCGAGACGCAGGCTGGATCGCACATAGCGGCGATACACCTCGCGCACTGCCGCACAGGCCAGGGCACAGGCCAGCACGGCGACCATGAGCATTGCGGAAACGCGATCTCCAGGACTGAGCGCCGCTTCGCCGCCTTCACCCGTACCGAGTTGCATCAGCGCAAGCTCTGCCGCAACCAGCGTCAGCAGGAAAAGGCAAACTGTCGCGGCGGCAATCACCAGCTTGCGCGAGTAGTTCACCTAGACTCCCAACAGCAAGCGCACTTGCGCCACCAGATCCTTGGTTGAAAATGGCTTGGTCATGTAACTATCGGCGCCCAGCCCCAGGCCCTTGCTGACCTCGGTTTCCCGCCCTTTGGCGGTGAGCATCAGCACGCGCATCGACGCCAGCTCGGGGTCGGCGCGCAAAGCCTGACAGACATCGAAGCCATTCATCTTTGGCATCATCACGTCGAGCAGTACCAGATCGGGCCGCTCGGCACGCGCCTTGGCCAGCGCCTCCTCGCCATCGACCGCAACCAGCACGTCAAAACCTTCACGGCGCAGCAAAAATTCGAGGGAAATGACGATATTCGGTTCATCGTCGGCAATCAGTACTTTTTTGCTCATGTCTCCTCCATTATCAATCCGCTCCGAACGCCCTACACAGGAGCGTTCTCCGTTAATGCACCGGCCTGCACGTAAGGCAGGTAAAAATAAAAAGTGGCGCCTTCTCCCGCAACGCTGTCGACCCATAGGCGCCCACCGAAATGCTCGATGATACGCCGGCTGATCGGCAAGCCGAGGCCGGTACCCGTCGGCTTGTCGGTCATCGAGTCGCCGACCTGCCGGAATTTTTCAAAAATGATCTGCTGATCCTGAGCGCGGATACCGGGTCCGTTGTCGGCAACGCTCACCTCCAGCCCGTTCGCTCCGGCCCGCAAGCTCACACGCACCCAGCCCGCCTCGGCGGGAAGAAACTTTACTGCATTTGACAACAGATTGAGCATGACCTGAATCAAACGGTCGCGGTCAGACAGAATAAACGGCAATCCATCCGGCAGTTCAAGCTCGATGCGCGCCCCGCGTTCGCGAAAAAGCTGGCTGGTGGCTGCCAGCGACTGTTCGATGAGCTCCTTCAGATCGACCTCGGTGGCGTGCCAGTCGGCTTTGCCCGACTCGATTTTGGCCAGATCGAGCGTCTGGTTGATCAGTCGGGTCAGCCGCTCGGTTTCGCTGACCACCAGACCGAGAAAGCGCTCGCGGTCGGCCAGGTGCATCTTCGGATCGTCGCGCAGGATTTCGGAAAAGGCACGAATCGAGGTCAATGGCGTGCGCAGCTCGTGGGTCACCGACGACATGATGTCGTCCTTGACGCGATCCAGCTCCTGCAGGCGCACGTTGGCCGCTTTAAGATCACGGGTGGCATCCTCCAGTTCGCGTGATTTGCGCTCAAGTTCGTGGCTATAGCTGCGCAATTGCGAGGATTCATCGAGGATGTCCATGACCTCGGACAGACTGAGCGGTTCCTCCTTGGCCACCGAAGCGACCAGCACGCGCGCCGAAGCACTGCCGATGGCACCGGCCAGCAGGGATTCGGCAAAGTGCACCAGCTCGGCATCGGCCTCCTGCTCATCGGTCGCTACCCCACCGAGGTTCTGAGCATAGGCAAACGCCGATTCGGCTCGCTGCGGGCCGAGAAACCGACCGACCAGCGCCTTCAGATCGCTGATTTTGGCGCGCCCGCGCCACAGCGCCGCACCAACCGGTCGCGTGTGTTTCAGGGCATCGACAAACAGCGTGGCCTGACTGGCCTCGGCCGCCGTCGGCGGACGCCCCATGGAAACGGCAACATAGGCACCGATGTTGACGAAAAAACTCCAGAACAGGCAGTGCGATATTTCATCCAGCCCGGTCAGACCAAACAGTTCCTGCGGTCGCAGCAGGCTGAAGCCGAACGGTCCCTGAGTCAGGAAATCGGCGACCAGCCAGCCCGATTTGGCAAATGACGGTAGCAACAGGGTGTAACCCCAGACCAGGAAACCGGCGCTCAGCCCGGCCAGGGCACCGCCACGCGTTCCGCCACGCCAGTACATGCCGCCGATCATGGCCGGGGCAAACTGGGCCACCGCCGAGAAACTGATCAGCCCGATGGAAACCAGCGCGTAGGCGTTGCCGGCTAGCCGGAAGTAGAGATAACCGAGCAGCAAAATGGCCACGATCGCCCCACGGCGGATGCCAAGCAGCAGACGGGTCAAATCCTTAGCTTCAGCCAGTGCCAGCCCGCGCAGTCGGAGCAGTATCGGCATCACCAGGTCGTTGCAGACCATCGTTGACAGTGCGATGGTTTCGACGATGACCATGCCGGTGGCTGCCGAAAGGCCACCGATGAACACCAGCAACGCCAGCCCCTCCTGGCGCTGGGCCATGGGCAGTGTCAGCACGAAGGTATCGGCATCGACACCCTGTCCCTTGAAATACAGCAGGCCACCAAGCGCAATCGGCAATACGAACAGGTTGATCAGCAGCATATAGAGCGGGAACAGCCACGTCGCACGTTTCAGATGTGACTCGTTAACGTTTTCAACGACGGCCACCTGGAACTGGCGAGGCAGGAAGAGTAGGGCCAGACCGGCCAGCAGGGTCAGCGAGAACCAGCCGGTAAAATCCTGCCCGGAAGGAATGGCGGTGGTTAGCCTGCGCAGTTTTTCATCGACCGCGACATGCTCGAAGATGTCGGCAAAGCCATTGTAGAGCCCGTAAGTCACGAACAGCCCGACCGCCAGAAAGGCCACAAGTTTTACGACGGACTCCAGGGCAATCGCCGCGACCATCCCTTCGTGACGCTCGGTAGCATCGAGATGGCGGGTGCCGAAAACGATGGTGAAAGCGGCCAGGATCAGCGCAATGTAAAAGCTGATGTCGGCCAGCACAGGCAGCGTTGCGCTGCGATTGGGCATGACAATCTCCGGGTATTGCAGCAGCAAATTGACGCTGCCCGATACCGCCTTGAGTTGCAAGGCAATGTAGGGAACGATGCCGACCACGGCGATCACCGTCACCAAACCCCCAAGCAGGTGGCTCTTGCCGTAGCGCGAGGAGATGAAGTCGGCAATCGACGTGATGCGGTTGGCCTTGGCGGTACGGATCATCTTGAGCAGCAGGAACCCGCTCAGTGCCATTACCAGCGTCGGACCGAGATAGATCGGCAGGAAGCCGATGCCCGATACGGCGGCGCGGCCGACGCTGCCGTAGAAAGTCCAGGTCGTGGTGTAGACAGCCATCGACAGCGCATAAATGGTCGGGCTGGAGATGATCGAACGCCCCTGGTCAGCGCGCTTGTCACCCCACCAGGCAACAGCAAAAAGCAACGCAAGATAAAAAATGGAAGCCGCAACGATGACGGGGCCGTTGAGCATTTGGGCTGTTTACTCGCTCTGGCCTTCGATGATCCAGGCCATCAGGGTGATCAGGCCGGCCCAGGCGACAAAAACATAGGCATAAAGCAGAGGAACGCCGAACAGAATTGTACCGCTATCGAAAAGCGACAGCAGCGGATAGTTGAACAGCAGGCAGCCACAGAGGAAAGCTCCCACCAGTCGTTCGCCGGCCAGTATTCTAAGATGCATAGTCTCCCCTGTCCTGAAGTTGATTGACCCTAGTTTGCATCACTCTGCACCCATTGTGCCACTCTGATCGATAATCTGCTGCGGCTTGATTCCTTGTTTCAATATAGCCAAACAATAATGCAGAATCAGACCGAATGGATTCCCACCAATAAAGTCGCCTGGAAAGTACAATGTGTGAAATAAAATTCCCCGCAGAAAAACAGCCAATGAACTTTGGCCATCCTGAAAAGGCAGCAGACATTTAAACCTTGAAACTGCAGTTGAGCGCGACCGCCGCAACAACATGTGGCGAGGGTTTGGCCCTCACCCCCAACCCTCTCCCACAGGGCGATGGGATTTGCACCCTTCTCCCGGCGGGAGAAGATTTGGGGATGAGAGCTTACGATATTGGCATTACGCTCAACTGCGTTTTTGAGGTTAAATGATAATGGAATCGGACATGAGTATATGAAATCCCGAACAAATAACGTGCTGCACGTTATTGTTGCCGTCTCATTCTGTGTTTTCAGTGTGGCGTCGCTTGCCACGCCCAAGGCGGCCGAGCATGAAGATGCACCGGTCACCATCGGAGCCAATGTGGCCAGACCAAAACATTCCACAACACCGGCCAAACAGCAGGCGAGCGGAAAACACAAGAAAGCCGTAATAGGGAAACCGGCGAAATCGGCCAGGTCGAGCAAAAAAACCGGCGCAATATCCGGAAAGAAATAGCCCGAAATCATGCCCGTCACTTTATGCTAGAGTCACACGTCGTACTGGAGGACTTAGTAGCTTCCAGGGTAAAGGGCTACCCCGCCGCCTTTCTGCTTACTGTATTCGCTCACTACGGAGTTCGCGATGCATCGTTATCTATCCCTCTTATGCACTACCCTTGTGCTTCTTGCTTCTGTGCAGGCGCAGGCGCAGGCACAAATGCCACACTTGGAGCTGACCGCCGGTTTCCACCGCATTGAAGCCGAGGTCGCTGCCGATCAGGCCAACCGGATGCAGGGCCTGATGCATCGCCGCAGTATGCCATCCAACCAGGGAATGCTTTTCGTGTTCAACCAGGCCGATCAGCATTGCATGTGGATGCGCAATACCCCGTTGCCGCTCTCCGTCGCCTTTCTTGACGAACAGGGTCGCATTCTGAACATCGAGGACATGAAACCAAAGACTGAAACCAATCACTGTGCCGCTGGTCCCGCTAGTTTTGCACTCGAAATGAACCTTGGCTGGTTCTCCAGCAAGGGACTCAAACCGGGAGTGCGTATTGGTGGCATCGAAAAATCGCCGCGGCCACAGTAGCCATCGCTGACCCGCCATGAGCATCAGGAACAGATCGGCATGGCGCGCGAAACTGCTGCGTAGCCCGGAAAACATACCCTGCAAACCCTGGTTGCACGACCGGGGCTCGCTGACAGCACACCTTCAGGCCAGGGGCCAGTTCATCGTGCGTGTGCTGCGGCAGGGATTGGCCATGCCCACAAGCGACGAAGCCATTGCCCTGGGCATCAAGCGCGACCAATTGGCCTGGGTTCGCGAGGTGGCGTTGCTCTGTGCTGGCGAGCCGCTTGTTTTTGCCCACTCGCTATTGCCCTGTCGGCCGCGCGGACCGCTGACCTGCTGGCTGGCGCGCCTGGGCAACCGTTCACTCGGTGCGCTGCTCTTCGCGCATCCCGGATTCGCGCGTGGTGCAATCCACTGCAAACGACTCGACCATCGGCATGCGCTTTTTCTCCCGGCTCTCGAAGCCTTGTGCCTTGCCGCCACCCCACCGCCGCACTTGTGGGCGCGGCGCTCGCGCTTTGCGTTTGGCGCACAATCGGTACTCGTGACCGAGGTCTTTGCTCCAACCCTGATCTGCGCTTGAGATTACCTATACCTGTCCGGCAACTAGCGGTTGCGCATAAATAGCTCGACGTCGAGTGCTCTAGCCGCTATAATCCGCGTCTTTTGTTGCAGTACTCATCTCTGCGATATACGAGATTCATAAGATACACAAGATACAAAAGACACAAAAAGTACAAACAACGCGCTTCGCGAACCTGGCCGCATTTCTAAGCCCTCCTGCCTTCTGGTGTCGTTCATTGAACACCGTCCTGGCACAAAGCTTTGTGCCGAAAAGTACTGAATTCTCTCGCTCTGGCAGAGTCTTTCTCAACACTTTCGTTGGTTGGCGTTGCATTTTATTACGCCCGTGCGCCGTATTTTTCGGCAGCGAGACGCTGTCCCAATCGAAAGAGAAACATGACTTTTGCAAAAATCGGGCTTCACGAAGTCCTTCTAAAAGCCCTTGCCGATTCGGGTTACACCGAACCTACCCCGGTCCAGGCGCAAGCCATTCCCGCCGCCCTCGAAGGCCGCGATCTGTTGGTATCGTCGCAGACTGGCTCCGGAAAAACAGCCGCATTCATGCTTCCGGCATTACACCGCTTTGCTACGCAGGAAAATCCGGCCTCCGCTTCGGCGCCAGTCCGTACCGGCAACCAGGACCGCCAGTCGGCTCGTTCGCGCGGCAATGATCGTCCGCGTTTCAGGGCAGCGCAACCAAAGATGCTGGTGCTCACCCCGACCCGCGAACTGGCCCTGCAGGTGACGGCAGCCACCGAAAAATATGCCGGCACCTTGCGTCGCCTGAAAGCGGTGGCCATTCTCGGCGGCATGCCGTATCCGAAGCAGATGGAACTGCTGTCACGCAACCCGGAAATTCTGGTGGCCACGCCGGGCCGTCTGATCGATCACATGGAATCGGGCAAGATCGATTTCTCGCAGTTGCAGATTCTCGTCCTTGACGAGGCCGATCGCATGCTTGACATGGGCTTTATCGAGGATATTGAAAAGATTATCTCGGCGACTCCGACTGCACGCCAGACCATGTTGTTCTCGGCCACGCTGGACGGAACAGTCGGCCAGATGGCGCGCAAGGTAACGCGTGACGCACTGATCATTCAGGTCGACGCCTCCCACACCAGGCATGAAAACATCGAACAGCGCATGCACTTCGTCGATGACCTGTCGCACAAGAATCGTCTGCTCGACCACCTGCTGCGCGATGTCACCATCGATCAGGCCGTTGTCTTCACAGCGACCAAACGTGACGCCGACACCATCTCCGACCGCTTGAATATTGCCGGTTTCAACGCGGCGGCACTGCATGGCGACATGCATCAGGGCGCGCGCAACCGGACGCTCAGCGCGATGCGACGCGGGCAGGTGCAGATTCTCGTCGCCACCGATGTGGCCGCACGCGGGATTGACGTACCGAGCATCACCCACGTTTTCAACTACGATCTGCCGAAGTTTGCCGAAGACTATGTGCACCGGATCGGCCGCACCGGCCGTGCTGGCCGCAATGGCCTGGCGATTTCGCTGGTCAATCATGCCGAACACTTCAATGTGCGCAAGATCGAGCGCTTTACCCAACAGCCTATTCCGGTTGAAATCGTTGTCGGCCACGAACCGACACGCCGTGCACCGACCGGCAATGGCCGACCAGGTGGCAAACCGAATAGCCGCCCGGCCTGGAAAACCGGCGATAGTCGCGGTTACGGCAACAAGCCTGCCGGGCGCAGTGATGCGCGCACCAGCAGCAAGCCAGGCGCGCCAAAACACGAGGGCTATGAGCGCGCCCCACAACGTGACGGAGCTAAAAACGTTCGCACCGGTCCGGCCGGAGGCAACCGCAGAACCTACGGCGACCGCTGATTTCCTGGTTTCCGATAAAACCCGCGCCCTGCGGGTTTTTTTTTCGCCTGGCTTGCATTCCTCTAGGGTATTCAGTGACAATTTGCCAGCCGCTTCATTCTCCATCCGGCAGCAAAACGTGCGAGAAAATGAAATGAACTCAGAACTGATCACAAGCTGGGCCGAGCACGACAGTTCGCTCCTGAAAATTCTGGAGTTGGCGTCGCAAACACTCTGCATTTTCGATGCCGATCTGTTGAAACTCAGGCTCGAACGTCCCGCTAACGTCGAACTCCTGCGCCGTTTTCTCAGCAGTGACAGGCGACACCGTTTGCGCATTGCCGTTAAAAATGTCGATCCATTCCGGCGCGACAGTCCGCGCCTGATGAAGTTGCTGGCCACCTACACGCAAAACATGACGATGATCGAATGCCCGCCGCATCTTGCGTCACTCAATGACTCCATGTGCATCGCTGATGACAGGCATGCGCTGATCCGCTTTCACACCGACAGCGCGCGCGCCAAGACAATCATCGACAATATCGAAGAATGCGCGCCGTATGTGCAGCGATTTGAGGATATTCTGAAGGAAGGGGGCGAACAGATTTGCGCAAGCACGCTCGGGCTGTGAAATGCAGGACGAATACATTGCTCACGATTTTCTGTCGCTGCGGCTTTCTCTTGATATAATCCCGTATTGATTGACGTGCACGTCGGTCAACCCGATTGACTTTGGTTCGTTACTGTATTTTTCTTATCGATAAGGATTTTTAAATGAAAAACTCTCTCCTCGTTGCCGCTCTGATCGCCCTGGCTCTATCCGCTTGTGGCAAGAAGGAAACTCCTGCTCCGGCGGCGGCTCCTGCCCCTGCGGCGGCAGCCGCTGCAGCTCCTGCGGCGGCTGCGGCTGCTCCCTCTGCTGCGGCGGCGGCGGCTCCTGCCGCTGCGGCCGATGCGGCCAAAGCGGCGGCTCCTGCCGCTGCGGCCGATGCGGCCAAGGATGCCATGAAGAAGTAATTCTTCCTGGACGAAAAAAGCCGGTGCAAGCCGGCTTTTTTTCGTCTGATGAAACACCGAAGCGCAGTTGAACTGGAAAAAAATCACCGGCCTGTACTGGCTCGGCAAGAACCGGTCAATAAGGCATTACCTCGACAGATGATCCTCGGCTCGTCCTGAAACCAGGCAACAGTGCTAACCGGTCAGGCCGACCACAGTGGAGGTTCGTCCATCAACGCGATTTGCTCGCGCAACTCGAGAATCCGGTCCTGCCAGTAGCGCTGTGTGTTGAACCAAGGGAAAGCCGCCGGGAAGGCCGGATCATGCCAGCGCCGCGCCAGCCAGCCGGCGTAATGAATCAGGCGCAAAGTACGTAGCGCCTCGATGAGATTCAACTCACGCGAATCGAACTCAAAGAATTTCTCGTAGCCGGCAAGCACGTCGGCCAGTTGGCGCACCTGATCAGCGCGCTTGCCGGAAAGGAGCATCCACAAATCCTGGATGGCCGGACCCATTCGGGAATCGTCAAAATCGACAAAGAAGGGACCGCCACCCTCGCCTTCGACCCACAGCACATTCCCGGCATGGCAGTCGCCGTGCAGGCGCAGGATGGGGACCCGGCCTGCACGCTCGAAGCTGCAACGAACACCGTCGAGTGCCTGATCGACAACGCCGAAATAGACGTCGGCCAGGTCTGGCGGCAAAAAACCGCTGCGCTGCAGAAAATCACGTGGCACCTCACCGAAGTTGTGGATGTTGATTTCCGGGCGCTTGACAAAAGGCTTGAGCGCACCCACGGCATGTATACGTCCGATGAAGCGCCCCATCCATTCGAGGATTTGTCCGCTATCGAATTCCGGTGCCCTGCCGCTCTGCCGGGGAAACACCGCAAAGCGCAGATCGCCATGCCGGTGCAAGGTCTGCCCGGCGCTGGCCATCGCGGCAACGACCGGCAACTCGCGCCCGGCCAGCTCAAACGAATAGTCATGTTCCTCAAGAATTGCCGCATCCGACCAACGAGCGGCGCGGTAGAATTTGACGACCAGCGGCGCGCCCTCCTCCATGAATACCTGATAGACGCGGTTCTCGTAGCTGTTGAGCGCCAGCAGACGGCCGTCCGGGCGCAGACCAATACTTTCAAGCGCATCGAGCAGGGAATCGGGGGTCAGCGAAGCAAACGGTGTCAAGCTGGAGTCGGCCTTCTTCATGCGAACACTCCGGCCGACAAATTGGGATAATGAAATTCACTCGTATCCATTGGATGAGGATACACCGGAACAGGTCGCCAGAACTTTTGAGGATTCTCAGTCAGCGACGAACCGCTAAGATTCGTCACTCCACTTGCCATTGCTTCTGCCCACACACACGGTGAATTGCCTATGGCTCAAAATTCGATCGAAGTCAGTGAAGCCGCCGGCGTGCGATTTCTGCATTTCAGCGAGGACTGGGTGCAGGGTGCCATGCGGATCCAGCGCCCCTATGCACTGGAACTCCCCTACACCCGGGAGATGATGGCCGGGCTGCTGTTGCGTGAGGCGCCATGGCCGAAAAACGCCCTGCTGATCGGCCTTGGCGCCGGGTCGCTGGTCAAATACATTTACCACAGGCTACCCAAGACACGGATCACCGTCGTCGAAATCGATCCGCAGGTCGAAATCATTGCCCGCCTGCATTTCAAGCTACCCGACGATCCAATGCGTCTGCGCCTCATCATTGGCGATGGCGCCGACTACATGCTGGATGCGAGAGACTCGTTCGATTACATCCTGGTCGACGGGTTCGACAAGAGCGGCCGCGCCGGGGTGCTCGATACCCTGCCCTTCTATCAGGCTTGCCGAGCGCGGCTAACGGAGAACGGCCTGATGGTGGTCAATCTGCTCGGTCGCAGCCGTGGGTTTCAAGCCAGCACGCAGCGCATTGCCAAGGCATTCGATGGCCGCTCGCTGGTGTTTCCTTCCTGCGACAGCGGCAACATCATCGCCTTTGCCACCAACGGCGAAGCGGTTGATGTTTCGCTTGATGAGCTGATTGACCGCGCCCGGCATCTCCAAAAGGAAACCGGCCTCAACCTGACATCAACGATCCCTCGCCTGCAATCGGCGGGTTCGCTGGTGCAGGATCGTCTGATTATCTAAACTGGCGCTTGATTACTTGTCCAACTGCGATGCGCCGGCCAGCGCCAGCACATGCGCGGCCATGGCCTGTACGATAGCCTCCGCCTCGCCGACTGCGCCGGCCAGTTCGAAGCAGGTCTGCGGATGAAGTGCGCGCAATTCTTCGATCAGCAAAGGTACATCGCGCTTCAGATGGCCGCCCTGGGCAATGAACATCGGCAACACGACGATGCGCTCAAACCCATCGCCAACCAGTGCTTCAACACTGTCGCGCAGAACGGGGGCCATGAATTCAAGGAAGGCGAGCTCGACACGCAGATCGGGCGCCTGAGCGCGAACCGCCGCACAAACCCGCCGCATCGGCGACGCCCACTCGGGATCGCGCGCGCCATGGGCAAAGAGGACAAGTCCTGTTTTTGACATAGGCCCCACTGTACAGCATTAACAACAAAAGTAGCCCTCCGGCAAACTACCCGGACTTCGGACTGATCAGGTTTTCGAAAGAAAACACCTTATCCCATTGCGCCTGGTTCATCAGTTTCCGCTCGTTGAGAACAAAGTCATGCAAGACTTGCCGCTTCGTAGCCCTCGCGCGCGATCTCGGCGCATTGCCTGTAACCCAGCATCGTCTTGAGCACAGTGATAATGCCCAGCGAATTGAGCACCATATTGCGTAAATGTTCGACATTGGCAGTAATGCCCTGAACACAGTTCACGCGCAGACGGTTGACGGCATTCTCCCGCTCAATTTTGCTAGCCTCGTCGACCAGAATATGCAGGGCTTCACCAGCACCATCAAGTCCGAGAGACAACAGCGCCGCATATGCCGCGTTCCGTTCTTCGGGCGCTACGCACCCTCATCACTACAGGCGGAAAATTCGCAATCAGCCAAAACCAATCGCCATGGAATTTACAGAAAGGATGTTGCACTAACAACCGAAAAAAGGGGGTTCGGCTGGCCATCGCCTCCAGTTCGAAGCTTGATAACGTTGTCGCCTTGTTGCGCGCCAATCTCAGTTCGAATGTCGATATCTGGTTCGAAGTCATCGCCTCAGGCAATGTTGCAGCGGCCAAAAAGCCTGAGCCCTGGCCGGAAATTTACCAGGGGCATTGAAGCAACTCGATTTACCGCCGCGCAATTGCCGACCGTGGAAGATTCTCAGTATGGGCTGGCCACCCGCCTGGCGGCAGGCATCCCGACCATAATCACGTGCTGGCCGAAACGTTCCGGGTTTCACGGAAAAAACTGCGACTGTGGCACGCAACGACGAGTATCTCATAACCGTAGATAATGATCTGAAAATGAACCCCAAATCACCAGAGAAAGCACCATGAAATTCAAGGTCTCAGTTCGGCTTTTCTTGGTGTAACTTTGTGTCTTGGTGTCTTGGTGTCTTGGTGTCTTGGTGGTTCGCTGTTGATGTTTGCTCTTTGCTCTTACCCTTTCGCCTTCAACGACTTTTTCGGATAAATGTCGAAACGACTTGATTTCCCTTCCAGCGCATAGCCGGGCGACTCGCCGGCAATGGCCGGCGCCTTGCGCGCTCGCTTTACAACCACCCGGTGCGTGGCCAGCGCCAGCGCTGCGGCAAGCAGGGCCGGTGCATCGTCGTCCGCACCGGCCAGCGGGCGAAACAGGCGCATTTCCTTCTTCGCCGAGGCGCATTTATCGCGCGGCGGAAACATCGGATCGAGGTAAATGACCTGCGGCGGCTCACCGTCCCACGCACCCAGCAAATCGATGGCGTTGCCGCAGAGCAGACGCATCTGCGCCACAGTCGGCCCCACCTCGGAATCCATCAGCGCGCGCCGCAAGCCGTCTTCCAGCAGTGCGGCGATTAGCGGCTGGCGCTCGATCAGGGTCACCGCACAGCCCAGCCTGGCCAGCACGAAAGCATCGCGCCCCAGCCCTGCCGTGGCATCGACCAGTAGCGGTCGAACTCCGGGCTGGATGCCGACCGCCCTGGCGATCATCTGCCCGTTGCCACCACCAAACAGCCGTCGATGCGCGACCACCCCGTCGACAAAGTCCACCCGGACCGGCCCTGCTGCGTCCCGACCCAGTTCAACAAACTGCAGGCCTTGACGACCCACTTGCAAGGCAAACTCCGCATCGCCATCCATCCGTAATTGCAGCCGCTCGGCCCATCCCGCCGCCGCATGGGCAAAGGCCGGTTCAAGCGCTTGCATGCGGACTGTGCTCATCCTGCTCGTCTTACGCTACCCAGCGCGGCTAGATCACACAGCGCCGGGTCAGTGTTTGCAGCACCCGCGAACGCTCGCGGCGCCCCGCATAAAGCAGCGTCCAGATGCGTTTTTCAAGATCAACATGCTCACCGGTGCGCTGTTCAGGCGCGTAGTGCACTGACAGAACCTTGCCGATCAAAAACTTGGGTGACTCACCGACAATCTCGGCCATCTCGCTGGCCAGAGCGTCATCCGTTGTAAATGCAGCCACACAGCGCGCCAGGTGAATGGCCTGGGCTGGACTCTCCAGTTCGAGCGACGCAAGGTGCACGGCACCCGCCGCAGTCACCGGGTCAGTCGATACCTGCATGGCTTCAACAATCAATCGGGTAATGCGCTGACGATCTGAGCGGTCTTCCATAGTTTTTCCTGAATGAATTTGACGAACAAGCGA
>JAYSZS010000370.1:0-7769 GCA_043737935.1 Propionivibrio sp.
GGTCTGTTCAGCCGCATGGCCAACAAACCCTGCACCGACAAGGAGTTTCAGGACTGTCTCAACCAGCTCATGCCGGATCCGGGCAAGCCGGCCAGCGCCGATCGAAATTCGGCCGTGCAGCGCGCCTACGAAACGCGCATGGAAACCCTGCAGACGAACCGCAAGCAAATCATCGGCGTGTATCGGGAGGGCATCCCCGAGCACAATATCCCCCCGGCAGAACGTGACTGGTGGGGCGCGCTGAATACCATCACCGCCTGGTCCGATCATCTCCAGACCACCGAGAACGAGCGCTACGCCCACCTCCTGATGGGCAGTGGCGACAAGCGGAAATCAAGCGCCTTCGCCAGAATTCAGGCCACGACAGGAATCAATTATGCCGACGTACGCTGAGCGCCAGGCAATACCCTGCGCTTACGGGAGAACCGATCCATGAACACCCTGCAAGGACTCTTCGACCGACTGCTCGGCATCGCCCACTACCAGGCCGCGCTGCGCAAAAAAGCGCACCAGGTGTTTTGCACCCCGACCCTTAACCTTATCCCGCTCGAAAAACCAGCCTGCTGGCGTCGCCCCGCGCGGATTCAGACTAGCCGCCGTTCATAAGCAAACAGACCAGGCATGTGTAGCCTGTGTTGGTCGGGTTAGCGGCTTCTCCCTTAACCCGACATCAACCCGACCAGCGGACAAGCCAGGATAAATTTGTTCTAACCGTCCACAGTCATTCCGGCGCAAGCCGGAATCCAGATTCATCCATCTGATCAAGAGGCTAAAAGAACGGTTTGATGAACGAACTGGATTCCGGGTCAAGCCCGGAATGACTGTAATTCAATGAGTTAGCACCAGAACAAATTTACCGTGTGCGGGAGGATTGAGGGTCACTGAACGGAAAGCCGAACGTGCTTGCCAGTCCGTGCCAGCATGTCAACCAATGCATCAATCGTGAATTTGATGGCCTTCCTGTTGATCACGTCAGACACGCGAGGTCGCGTCACCCCGAGAATCTGTGCGGCATCCGCCTGCTTGAGCTTATTTTCGTCAATCCATTCGGCCAACTCGGTCATCAGGGATTCCTTGATGGCCAGCTTTTCCGAGATGACCCGCTTTGATTCCGCTTGCAGAGCGGCGGCTTCTGCGGGCTCAAATCCAAGATCCGCGAAGACATTCCCGCCAACCTTTGTAATGTGCATTGATTTGGTTTCGACGCTCATCTTTTGCTCCTTTCCTGTATCACGGCCTTGTAACGCGCAACTGTTATGTCTTTGTCTTTTTTGCTCGTGGCGGCTGATTTCTTCTTGAAGCAGTGCAGCACGTAGACCGTTTCTTCAAACTTTGCCACGTACATCACTCGAAACCAGCCATCATCAAAATTGATCCGTATTTCTTTTGTTCCGGCACCAACAACATCAAATGGCTTCCAATCGTCGGGGTCCAGTCCCATCTGAACCTGGCTGAGTTGGCGACCAGCCTCTTTGCGAGCATTCGGGGTGAAGATGTCGTCATTCTTGATGTCCCGCAGCGAAGACCCACGCCAGTCAATCGGTTTTTCATCCATAATTGGCCATTAGTGTATCAGAACTTATACATAGCACAAATCGAATCGAGGTCTCGCAGAACCTCCGTCTTACGCCACTTCATCGCTATACCGGCTAAGATACTGCCCAGGGCTCATCCTTCGAGCCTGGCGGGAGGCGTCCTCTTCATCGCTCCCGGCCATCCGCACCAGGGGCAAGCCATGAGCCAGACCGAGCGCTACTACAAAATCGACCAGTTGCTCAACGACCGCCGGGTCGTTTCCTTCCAGACGTTGATGGACGAACTCGGCATCTCGCGTGCCACCCTCAAGCGCGATCTGGCCTACCTGCGCGAGCGCCTCAACGCCCCGATCATCCACGACCGCGAGGCCGGCGGCTACCGCTTCGATCACGCCACCGCGCGCGTTGGCGCCCAGTACGAACTGCCCGGGCTGTGGTTTTCGGCCGAGGAAATCCACGCCCTGCTGACCATGCAGCACCTGCTGGTCAACCTCGACACCGGCGGCATGCTGGGCCCGCACATCAAGCCGCTGCTCTCCCGGCTGACGGCACTGCTGGGCACCGCCGACAACCCGGCCGAAGAGATCGTCAAACGGATTCGTATCGAAACGGTGGGCGCCCGCGAATTCCACCTGGACAATTTCCAGGCCGTGGGATCGGCGCTGCTGCGCCGCAAACGCCTGATCATCGACTACTACGCCAAGGGCAAGGACGAACTGACGCAACGCGAGGTCTCTCCCCAGCGCCTCGTGCATTACCGCAACAACTGGTACCTCGATGCCTGGTGCCACGTGCGCAACGACCTGCGCGCCTTTGCCGTGGATTCGATCCGGCGCGCCGAAATCCTAGAAAAGCGCGCCAGGGATGTTTCGGAAAAGATGCTGCAAGAAGTTCTCGGCGCCGGGTACGGCATCTTTTCCGGTAAAACGGTGCGCTGGGCAAGCCTGGTGTTCTCGCCCGAACGATCGCGCTGGGTAGCCAGCGAGCGCTGGCACCCGGAGCAGAAGGGCCGCTATCTTGATGACGGCCGATACGAGCTGAAGGTTCCGTACAGCAAGGATCCGGAATTGCTCATGGATATTTTGAAGTATGGGGCGGATTGTGAGGTGGTGGCCCCGGCTGAGTTGAAGGCTCATGTGATTGGCGAGATTCACAAGATGGGAAAATCTTACGAGACTGACTGATGCGGCCACTGGATACAGAGGTGTTTCGGCACCAAAATAAGGATACCAATCTGGGATGAGAAATAAATGGAAATATGCATCTGCCCTGCATTACATTGGTCTTAATCGATGACAGATACCCTGAGTTACTACAATCAGCATGCAGCGGATTATTTTGCTGATACGGTGATGGTGGATATGGAGAAACTGCATCAGCGTTTTCTCAGCCACATTCCGGTCGGTGGTCTCATTCTGGATGCTGGATGCGGCTCAGGTCGCGATACAAGAGCGTTTATTCAAAAGGGGTTTCGTGTCGTCGCCTTTGATGGATCACCCCGCATGGCTGAGCTGGCGACCAAGCATACCGGGCAACAAGTCATTTCTCGGCTATTCACTGATGTTACTGAGCAAGCGTGTTACGACGGCATATGGGCTTGTGCAAGCCTGCTTCACTTGCCAGCCGCCGAGATTCCGGATGCCATAAGCCCCCTGTGGACATCGCTAAAACCTGGAGGAGTGGCCTATTTCAGTTTCAAGTATGGCGAAGGAGAAAGGCTTCATAATGGCCGACACTTTACAGATGCAAATCGAACCATTTTGTCGGCTTGGCTGGAGGGACTCCAGGAGTTTGCTCAGGCCGATTATTGGGTAACTGATAATCAGCGTCCAGGCCGACACGACGAGTGGATCAACGCGATTGTCTTTCGTCGGCATCTACAGTCGGAAAAACTTGTTACTGGTGGCGAAAATCCGTTTTTACCCCATCTTTGTGCGGCGATCCGACATGCATCCGAGATAGATATTGCGGTTGCCTTTACCAAGGTCACTGGCCTCCGTCTGTTGCTGCCCGATCTACATGATGCACTTGTTGCCGATCTTGATGCATCCCATTCTCGGGCTCGAATCAGATTCTTAACCAGCGACTATCTGGATGTTACTGACCCTGAGGCGATGCGCCTGCTTATGTTGCTACAGGAACAAGGCGCACAAGTACGAGTTTTCGAAGCCAAGAACAGCAGCTTTCATCTAAAAGCCTATTTGTTTGCCCGTTTCAATGGTCAGGGCCAACTTTATGGCACCGCCTTTATCGGCTCCAGCAACATCAGTCGCCAGGCGTTGCAAGATGGTCTGGAGTGGAATTACCGAGTCGACTATCCTGAAGATGTGGGATTTTTTGAGGCACGCGATCAGTTTGATCAATTGTTTGCTCATTCCAGAACGATGCCCTTAACCGACTCCTGGATTGAGAAATACGAGGCTCGCAGAATTCAAATCCCCCTTGCCGTTGCTCCAGGGAGTCAGGAACAGGAAATTCCTCCAGAGCCTACTCCGGTCCAAGTCGAGGCGCTTGATGCATTGAAGCAAACCCGCCGGGAAGGTTTTAGCCGCGGATTGGTAGTGCTAGCGACAGGGTTAGGTAAAACCTGGCTTGCGGCTTTTGATGCTGAGCAAACCGGAGCGCGACGAGTGCTGTTTATCGCTCATCGGGAAGAAATCCTGAATCAGGCTGCTGAAACCTTCCTGCGTATCCGGCCCAAGGGAAGAACAGGTTTCTACAGGGGTTTCACACGAGACGTCGAGGTCGATGTGCTCTGTGCTTCGATACAGACCCTGAGCCGGGTAGCTCATCTTGAACGATTTTCACCCCAACACTTTGATTACATCGTGATTGATGAGTTTCATCACGCGGCGGCGGCAACGTACCGGCGGGTGATAAATCATTTCGCGCCAAGATTCATGCTCGGTCTGACAGCGACTCCTAACCGCTCAGATCAATCCGATATTCTTTCGTTGTGCGATGATAATTTGGTATTCGAACATGATCTGGTTGCAGGTATAAATGCTGATTTACTGTCACCTTTCCATTACTTCGGAATTTACGACAGCGAAGTTGATTATCAAGCTATTCCATGGCGGAATGGCCGCTTTGATCCTGAAGCGCTGTCCAACAAACTCGCAACACTTGGGCGTTTTCGGCATGCACTGAAGGAATGGCAGCAGCATGCCCAACTCCGGACTCTCGCTTTTTGTGCCTCCATTCGACATGCTCAGTTCATGGCAAGTCAGTTTGTTGGAGCAGGGGTGGACGCTGCTGCCGTTTTTTCAGGCTCGACGCTCAGTCGCGCTGATGCCCTCACGCAATTGCGCGACAGGCGGCTGGCAATCCTGTTCTCTGTAGACCTGTTCAATGAAGGTGTCGATCTTCCTGAGATCGACACCGTAATGATGTTGCGACCGACCGAATCGAAGATCCTCTTTCTTCAACAGCTTGGACGCGGGTTACGAAAGTCTCCAGGCAAGGAAAAATTGCTTGTCCTCGATTTCATCGGCAACCATCACGGTTTCTTGCACAAGCCGCAAGCGCTGTTTAGTGTCGGCTCCAATTTTCGAGAACTCGCACGTTTTGCGCGAGAAGTTGAACTAGGCCGGTTCTGTTTGCCAAGAGGGTGTTATGTCAATTACGACCTCAAAATAATCAATTTTTTGAAGGATCTCGACGGTGACGGTGCCAGCAGAGAGTATGAAGCCCTCAAGGAAACTTTGGGACGGCGACCCTCCCTGACTGAATTCCACCGCGCGGGAGCAAGTATCACCGCAATTCGGAAAAAATTTGGTGGATGGTACTCATTCGTGAAAGAAATGAACGACCTTGAGTCAGGTGAAGGCAAGGTTCTTGGTGCTCATCAGGCTTTCCTGAGTGATGTTGAGACGACGCAGATGACCAAAAGCTTCAAAATGGTATTGCTCGAAGCTTTGCTCGAAGCCGATGGCTGGCGAAAACCGCCAACAGTTGCCGCCATCGCTGAACAGTCCTGGCTTGTGCTGCAACGCCGTCGCCCCCTGCTGACCGATTTGCCAGACGATATGGATAAAATCATCAGTGGTAATGAGTCCACTTGGATAGCCTACTGGAGGAAAAATCCTGTAAATGCCTGGATTGGGGGAAATCGGGAAACAACACCACGCTCATTTTTTTCAGTCACCGATGATCGTTTTATTCCATCATTCCCAGTTTCGGTTGAAGATTACGATGCCTTCGAATCGATGGTGCAGGAACTGCTGGACTATCGTCTGGCGGCTTACGAAGTACGCCGCATTGAGAAAGACGTGAGCAATGTCATACCTCTTCCGAGTCGCAAGATTCATCGTACAGAACTCCCCTTCTTCCCGAATCTGAAAATTGCTTGTGGTCATTTCCGGACTGGAAGAACAGATGCAGAGGAATACCGCAGCCTTGGCGCAGGTTATGGGCAGCTTGACTCGGCGCGGCATTTTATCGCTCGCGCGTCAGGCAATTCGATGGACGGTGGCAAGAACCCGATACACGATGGAGATTATTTACTTCTTGAGTTGATGTCTCCGACCCGAGCCGGATCAATCAGTGGCAACATTATCGCCATTGAGCAACAAGACGAAGCCGGCGACAATCAATATTTATTGCGTGTTGTTGCCAAGACGCCCACCGGAGAATACATCCTGAAGGCCTATAATCCGGCGTATCCCGATATGTTGGCCACTGAATCTATGCAAACTCGCGCACGGTTCAAGGCCATTCTTGATCCACTTGAATTTGCCATTGGGCAATCCTTTAAGCGTGAAGAGATTCCGGAACTCTTTGGCGAGGTACTCAACCCCGAGAATTGGCACTCAGGCCATGTCGTTTTGAACTCAGGCAAGGCGCATGCGCTTCTGGTAACATTAATCAAACAGGGCAAGGATGAGGATCATCGCTATGCCGATCATTGGATTGATCAGCGTACGTTTCAATGGCAGAGCCAGAATCAGACAGGCCCAACCGATAAACGTGATCAAAGCATTATCGAGCATGAAAAGCAGGGGAGTGCTATCCACCTGTTCGTGAGTGAAACAAAACTGGCAAACGGCAAGGCAGCGCCATACCTGTACTGTGGCCAGGCACACTATGTTAAGCACATAGGCAGCAAGCCCATGAACGTGATCTTCGATGTTCCCCAGATGGGGTAAGGCAGCAGGTACTTTCCCTTGCTTCTCAACGGTCACGTAACGATCTACCGCATCCACCAGACATTTTCGAATTACATGGCTGAATGCCGTACCCTTGATGACCCCCTGCAGGGCATTTAGATAGGCGGCCTTTGGGTCTTATGCTTCAAGCGTGTCTTTTTCATTGGCTCTGCGCTTGGCTTTCGCCAAGATGCTACTGTTGCGATCGCGTCAATGGCACGAATGCAACCAGCAGAATGCACCGGCGGCTGACGCTCCCATCGGCGCTTTTCTCGACGAGCATCAGTTGCTGCACATCTCCGGGCAGCCCGACCGGGATGACCAGGCGTGCCCCCGGCTTCAACTGTTCGACCAGCGGCGGCGGAATGTGCGGCGCGGCGGCGGTGACGATGATGCCGTCGTAGGGCGCGTGTTCGGGCCAGCCCTGATAGCCGTCGCTATGCTGCACCGTGACATTGCCATAACCGGACGCTTGTAGACGCTCACTCGCCGCGCTGGCCAATGCGCCGACGATCTCGATGCTATAGACCTGCTGCACGAGCTCGGCCAGCACCGCCGCCTGGTAGCCGGACCCGGTGCCGACCTCGAGGACGATGCTGTCGGGCCGGGGTTCGAGCAGATCGCTCATCAGCGCGACGATGTAGGGTTGCGAGATGGTCTGGCCATGGCCTATCGGCAGCGGGCCGTTGGCGAAGGCGCGGTAGCGGTCGAATTCCCGCACGAAGCGCTCGCGGGGCACCCTGGCCAAGGCGGCCATGACCCGCTCGTCGAGTTCGGCCTTGCCGATCTGATCGTGAGTGAATGCGACTTCTTCATTAATGACGCGCAGCATTTCGTTGTGGTCCGCTGTGCTTCCAAAGATCGAGGCTGCCATCACCATGGGGTTTGTTCGTCCGGTTGATTTTTTATCATCATACAAAAATACCGTTGAAGGTGTGGCCGGAATTGGGTGCCCTCATCCCCGGCCCTTCTCCCCAGCCCTTCTCCCGCGGGGAGAAGGGGGTAATCCCCATAAGCGGCAACATTAAAAAACACCCATTCGGTTCGCTTGGCAGAATCGCTTTCGAGATGGCTCACGCCAAGCGTG
>JAYSZS010000371.1:0-3331 GCA_043737935.1 Propionivibrio sp.
TGCCGAGGTGGCTTTGCAGCGACGGCTGGCTTTTATCAGCCGGGAAGCGAATTCGCTGGGTATTGTTGAGGAGCAATTGCTCCGTGTTCTTGATAGCCATTCCGGTTTGTTTGCCGCTGATCTCGGGGTCACGTTGTCTGGGTGTGATGATTGGCGAGTTGGCTTCCGGCAGGCGCTCGATTTGCAGCCGCGCGAACGATTCCTCAGGTCGTTGGCCGAACAGGCGGCGGCGGCACTTGAGGCAGCGCTGGGTGAGCGTGGCGAGACCTCGCGGCGAGTCGCCAATGTTGTGGAAGAGTACCGGGAGGCTTCGCGTCGGGTCGCATACGAGGTTAATAACCCGCTTTCCATCATCAAGAACTACCTCAGTGTGCTGGGCAGCAAACTTGAAAAACAGGAACCGGTAATCGGCGAGATGTCAATTCTTAACGAGGAAATTGATCGCGTCGGTCAGATCATCAAGGGGCTTGCCGATCTGAAACCGACATTGCGTCAAGACGGAGCCGAAGTTAACCGTGTCGTTCGTGACGTCGTTCGCCTGTTTCGCGATGCCGAGTTCGTTCCTGACGCCGTGCAGATCGTCGCGCAGACGCAGGATCTGCCGTCCGTGATGGAAGGGAATGCCGATACCCTCAAGCAGATTCTGGTTCCTTGACCATCTGGGCCGGCTGCACTTCGATCTGCTCCTTCTTGATTTGCGGTTACCTGATTTCGGTGGCCATGAAGTCATGGATTACATCAATGCCCGGGGTATTGATACTAAAGTCATTGTGGTCAGCGGTGACACCGGGATCGAAGCGGCTATTGGCTCACTGAAACGTGGCGCTTACGGCTATATGCGCAAACCCTACACCCGCGAAGAGTTGCTCAAAACCATTGATAACGCCTTGCAGCAACGGCGACTTGAGAATGAAAATCGCAATATCGCGTGGCGATTCGGGTGTTCGGAAAAACTTTACCGGTACCTTGTTGATACGCTGAACCAGGATGGGCGATTCACTTTTGTCAATGATAGGACGCATCAACTGCTCGGTTTTGGCGCGGACGAACTGATCGGCCAGCATTATTCGGTGCTGGTGCACGATGAAGATATTGAGCGCGCACGCTACGTTTTCAATGAACGGCGAGTCGGCGAGCGGGCTTCAAGGAATGTCGAACTGCGCCTGAAGAGCCGGGGTGGTGGCAGGAGTGCTTCTTCGAGAATACATTGATGACCATCTCGTTTAATTCGATGGGAATGTATGCGTTGGGCAAAGAGGCGAGCAATCAAGAGTTTTTCGGCACCTATGGCATTGCGCGCGATATAACGGAGCGCAAGCAGGCTGAAGCGCTGATTTCCTATCAGGCTTACCACGATATTCTGACCGATCTGCCGAACCGTCTGCTGTTCAAGGACCGTCTAGGTCTGGCCGTCATTCAGGCCAGAAGCAACCTGACCGAGCTATCGGTCATGTTCGTGCACTGGAATGCCGCCGGAGGAGAGCCGCCTCGGCTCGCGATGAATATTTCTCCAAACTATCTCGATCACGGTGATTTTTTCGAGAAGATGCAGCGCACTCTTTTGCACTACGGCATTTCACCCTCGCAAATCGAGGTTGAAATCACCGAAAACATCTCTTTCCGCAACCCGCAGCACGCCATCGAACAACTTAACAAGCTGTGTCAGTTCGGTGTCAGCGTGGCCATCGACGACTTTGGAACCGGTTATTCCTCGCTGGCTTATTTACATCGTTTCCCGGTGCATACGATCAAGATCGATCAGGCGTTCTTTAAGGAAATCCAGCGCGATAACGGGCACTTTCCTGTTGTCCTGGCAATTATTTCGATTGCGCGCGGGCTGGGTCTAAAGCTTGTTGCCGAAGTCGTCGAAACGGCGATCTAGGGACACTATCTCGAGCAGTCCGGTTGTACAAACATGCAGGGGTATTACTACTACCCTCCGCTTTCCAATGACCAGTTTGTTGAACTGTTGCGCGAGAAGCGGGCCATCAGGGCCTGATGCGTTGTTTTTTGTGGCGCTGGTTATCTCGCGTGCCCGCCAAAGTTCTGCCACTCATGTTGCTTGCATTTTTTTCCGGATTTGCCACGGCACCGGTGGCGATCATTGGCAGACGGGACGGAAGCGTACTGATTGAGTCCGCACCGGTCCGCTTCTTTGCCCACTGTGCTGTGGTCGGACTTGCGCGATAGGATCGAAAGAAAGCTGCCTTGATCTCACAGCGGCTGGATTGAGGTTGAGGATGCAGTCTATTGCGCTTGGGGTCAGTTACCGCGAACCATGGCCATGACACGGCCCATGTCAATTGTTTCGGCCTGCTGCCGGATCTGCGGCAAGTACTGCGCCTGCATCTGCTTGGCCGGCCCCAGCAGGTTCTGGAACGTTTCGCGCAACAGGCTCGTACTCATCACTCGCCCCCCGGCATAATACCGCTTGGCGAGTTGCCCCAACGCGTAGGTGGTGGCAAAGGAGAAAGCCATGCCGGTAGCGGCGCTGCCAACCTTGCCGAAGGTTTTGCCTGCCATTTTGCCAAGCAGGCCACCGAGGAGTTTACGCCCGAACTGTTCGACATACTGGGAGGTGAGGCCCACCCCGGCGGCAGCGATGAATTCCTTGATGTGGCCCTGGTCAAGCTCGGCCCCGTGTGTTTTGCCGATGCTGTACACCAATTTGATCTGCAAGGGGATGATGGCCATTGACGCCCAGGACTGCGGCAGTAGTTCCAGGGCGCCATTGAACAGGGCGTAGTTGAGAATTGATTTGTCCAGCTCGGCTTCGGGCACATTGGCTATCGACGCCACAACCGGACCCAGAGCGGCGGGAGCGCGGCCGATTGCTGCCGGGGGCGCGGCTTCTTCGCCCAGATCGACAATGGTGTCGGCCTGACCATCAAAGGTGTCGGCCTGCTCGCGATCAAGCTGCAACAGTTTTTTCAGACTGGTCAGAAAGTGGCGCTCGGACTCGCTCTGTCGACCATCGGCATCGCACACGCCAACCGCCATTTCATAGGCCAGTTGGCGCTGCCCGGAATCGGTGAGGGCGGCAGTGACGGCTTCCAGTGAACTACGCTTGAGCAGCACGTCCTGATAGAGGCGGCTGAGGTCCGGAGTAGACGATTCTTCGGCCAGTGATTCGGCAATACGACGAATTTGTTCACGTTCGCGGTCTTCCTTGTTGCCATCGGCGAAGGCGGCAAACAAGGCGATGGAGAGAATGGATTTTTGTTCTTCAAGTGTCATGATCAGGATCCGGAAACCAGGTAATTGCTTGACAAGTCAGGAATGCCGGGGAACCGATCACGCCAGGGCGTAATAGTGTTCTGTTCGTCAGCAC
>JAYSZS010000372.1:0-7734 GCA_043737935.1 Propionivibrio sp.
CCAGCAGAACGTGATTGCCTTGGCGCCTCAATTTGTTCTGCCCCAGGACGGTCACGACAAACAGGACTGCGAACTGGCCGCCGCTGGCCGCCCGCCGCAGGCCGCGCGCGATGGAAGATTGAGAACGAGAACAACAATACGCTCAAGACCAAGGGCTATCACTTAGCGCATAACTTCGGCCAGGGCAAACAGTGTCTGGCCAACCGAAGTCCAGACCCCGAACCGCACGATACCGGCTGAAATAACCTCCTTTCGCTTTTTTGTCCTTTAACCGCACCGTTCGCGATCAGGCATGATTTTTAAAATGAGAATTGCTGCAAGGATCATTCAATCCAACAATGCTGTTGATACCGATTGAAATAGGCTCCGAAGAAAAAATCCTTCGTCCCGCTTCCGCAACAATGACGAAAAGGAAAGAGCGCCGCTCAAAAAAAACCCGCGGGGAAGGCGGGCTTTTTGTTGCATCAACGAATGATGATGAGTAGTGAGCACCTAGTGATAACTTCTCATGGCATTCTCGCCCTTTTCGAACTCGATGATGACCTGATCGACTGCCAGGCTTTCACCGGCCTCCGTAACGATCTTTTTCACCTGACAATCCTTTTCGGCCTTGAGGATATTTTCCATCTTCATGGCTTCGATCACTGCCAGTTTCTCCCCGGCACGAACCTGCTGTCCGGCTTGAACCGATACTTCGCGGAGCAGGCCAGGCATCGGTGAGAGCAAAAACCTTGAAAGATCGGGTGGTACTTTGACCGGCATCTTGGCCAGCAATCGGTCCGCCTTGAACGACATGACAACGGCCTTGATCTGCTTGCCGAAATGATCGATACGATACTCCAGTCCGGCACGCTCAACCTGCATGCAGATCGGCTGGCCATTGCAGGTTCCCCGGAAAACCAGTTCCCTGAAAAGCCAGTTGGATACGATGTCGTAACGTTTCCCGCCGCAGGTGATCGAGTAGCCCCCGGGAATCATAGCAAGGCTGACCTGGTAATTTGTGCCTTCGATGACCACCACCCACTCGGTACCCACTTTGCGTGGATGCCCAAGCATCTGATTGCTGATTTGTACAGCGCGGTCGATATAGCGGCGCCGTGCGAAGGCGGCGACGGCGGCCAGTAGGCCGATATCCTCATAGGGAACATCGGCAGCGAAAAAGCCATTCGGGTATTCATCCGTAATGAATGCGGTAGTAAAGATGCCGGAAACGAAGCGCGGGTGTTGCACCAGCGCGGCCTGGAAGGGAATGTTCGAGCTGACACCACGAATGAAAAATGCATTCAGCGCGTCGCGCATGCGCTCGATGGCCTGCAGGCGATTGTCACCATGGCAGATGAGCTTGGCGATCATCGAATCGTAGTGCATCGAAATCTCGCCCCCTTCGTAAACGCCGGTATCGACGCGCACCTTGCCTTCCAAGGCTTCCGGCGGCTGGAATTTCACCAGGCGTCCGGTTGAAGGCAGGAAACCGCGGAAGGGATCTTCGGCATTGATGCGGCATTCAATGGCCCAGCCCTTCGGCTTGATGTCGGCCTGAGTGAACGGAAGCTTCTCGCCGGCGGCAACCCGGATCATCAGTTCGACCAAGTCGAGGCCGGTGATGAACTCGGTGACCGGGTGTTCGACCTGCAAGCGGGTATTCATTTCGAGGAAGTAGAACGACTTGTCCGAGCCAACGACAAACTCGACGGTTCCGGCGCTCTGGTAGTTGACTGCCATGGCCAGTGCCACGGCCTGCTCGCCCATGGCTTTGCGCACCGAATCGTCGATGAAAGGTGACGGCGCTTCCTCAATGACTTTTTGATGGCGGCGCTGAATCGAACATTCGCGTTCTAGGAGATAAATGGTGTTGCCGTGGGAGTCGGCAATGATCTGGATCTCGATGTGGTGCGGGCCTTCGACAAACTTTTCGATGAACACGCGATCATCGCCGAAACTGTTGCGCGCTTCGTTGCGACACGAATCAAAGCCTTCAAAAGCCTCGGCATCGTTGTGCGCGACACGAAGCCCCTTGCCACCACCGCCGGCGGAGGCCTTGATCATTACCGGATAGCCGATCCCCTTGGCGATCTCGACGGCCTGACTGGCATCGGCAATGGCATCGTTGTAGCCGGGAATGGTGTTGACTCTGGCTTCGATGGCCAGTTTTTTGGACTCGATCTTGTCGCCCATTGCAGCGACCGAATAATGTTTCGGACCAATGAAGATAATCCCGTTTTCTTCAAGACGTTTCGAGAACTCCTGATTCTCGGAGAGGAAGCCGTAGCCGGGATGAACGGCCTCGGCACCCGTCTGCTTGCAGGCAGCGATGATCTTGTCGATCGACAGGTAGGACTCCTTCGATGCCGCCGGACCAATACATACGGATTCCTCTGCAGTAAGCACATGCAGGGAGTCCTTGTCGGCTTCGGAGTAAACAGCGACGGTGGCAATACCCATGCGGCGGGCGGTCTTCATAACGCGGCAGGCGATCTCTCCGCGATTGGCAATCAAAATTTTCTTGAACATTTATCAACCTCTTTCAACGTTCACCAAAGGGGAAACCCTTGGCGGGCAGCGTACGCAGAGACACAGAGAACGCCGAGAAATGTGCATTGATGTAATTTTTCATTTCTGCGCTTTCTGCGTTAAATGCATCCAGGGAATTTAAAGTGGGATATTCCCGTGCTTGCGCCAGGGATTCTCAAGCTTTTTGTCGCGCAACATGGCGAGCGAACGGCAAATGCGTTTGCGCGTTTCGTTCGGCATGATAACGTCATCAATGAATCCCCGTGCTCCGGCAACGAAGGGGTTGGCAAACTTGGCCTTGTATTCGGCTTCGCGCTGTGCCAGTTTGGCTGGATCGCCTTTCTCCTCGCGGAAAATGATTTCAACGGCGCCTTTCGGCCCCATGACCGCAATTTCGGCAGACGGCCAGGCAAAATTGACGTCGCCACGCAGGTGCTTCGAGGACATCACGGCATAGGCTCCACCGTAAGCCTTGCGCGTGATGACAGTAATCTTCGGCACGGTAGATTCGGCATAGGCATACAGGAGTTTGGCTCCGTGCTTGATGATACCGCCATATTCCTGTGCCGTACCGGGCATGAAACCGGGAACGTCGACGAAGGTGACCACCGGGATGTTGAAACAATCGCAAAAGCGGACAAAGCGCGCGGCCTTGATCGAACTCTTGATGTCCAGGCAGCCGGCCATCACCAGCGGTTGATTGGCAACGATACCGACTGGCGAACCATCCATTCGTCCAAAGCCGACGACAATGTTCTTGGCGTAATCGGGTTGCAATTCAAAGAAATCGCCATCATCGACAACCTTGAGGATCAATTCCTTGATGTCGTAGGGCTTGTTGGGGTTGTCCGGCACCAGGGTGTCGAGCGAGAAATCAAGGCGTTCGGCGGGATCCTGCGCCGGCAGCAGCGGCGGCTTCTCGCGGTTATTGCCCGGGATGAAGCCGACAAAGCGACGCAGCATCATCAGCGCCTCGACATCGTTCTCGAAGGCCAGATCGGCAACACCGGATTTGCCGGTATGGCTTACGGCGCCACCCAGTTCTTCGGCGGTGACATCCTCGTGGGTCACGGTCTTGACGACTTCCGGCCCGGTGACAAACATGTAAGAGGAATCCTTGACCATGAAGATAAAGTCGGTCATTGCCGGGCTATACACCGCCCCGCCCGCGCAGGGACCCATGATCAGGGAAATCTGGGGAATAACCCCGGAAGCCATCACATTGCGCTGAAAGACATCCGCGTAGCCACCCAGGGAGGCAACGCCTTCCTGAATGCGGGCACCACCGGAGTCGTTGAGGCTGATGAGCGGAGCGCCGACCTTCATCGCTTGATCCATCAGTTTGCAGATCTTCTCGGCATGCGACTCGGAAAGCGAACCGCCGAAGACGGTAAAGTCCTGCGAGAAAACGAACATCAGGCGACCATTGATGGTGCCGTAGCCGGTGACAATGCCGTCACCGGGGACGGATTGTTCGGCCATGCCGAAATCGGTACAACGGTGCTCCTTGAACATGTCCCACTCTTCAAAGGATCCGTGGTCGAGCAGCAATTCAATTCGCTCGCGCGCTGATAGCTTCCCCTTGGCGTGCTGGCTGTCGATGCGTTTCTGGCCGCCCCCGAGACAAGCGGCACCGCGCTTGTCAGCAAGCTGGCGAATGATGTCGTGCATAAATTTTCTCCCTGCGATGTTTTTATATGAATCAGTTTACAAAAAAAACGAGCCGCTCAAATCCTTTCAAGCCTTCAAGCTATAAAGTAATCGATACGCCGCAGAGCCGGGGGTAGTTCGCCCTTCAGCGACATCAAGCACTAAATCGGGCAGAGCGGCATGGACCAGCGGGTGCTCGCGAAAATAGTGGCGCAGGCCGGAGTCAATCAGGCTCCACATCCAGTTCACGGCCTGTCGACGACGTTTGGCTTCAAACTCGCCACTGGCGGACATGGTTGCACGATAACGTTCGATCTCGGCCCAGAATTCAGGGATGCCGCGTTTGGCCAGAGCGCTGACGGTGAGTACCGGTGGCCGCCAGTTGGGGCTGGCCATGCGCAGCATGGTGAGCGCCGTTCGCATCTGCACTTTGGCAAATTCAGCAGCACGCTCGTCAATGTCCGCTTTGTTGAAAACGATCAGGTCGGCAATCTCGACGATCCCCTTTTTGATCGCTTGCAGATCATCCCCGGCATTGGGCAGTTGCAGCAGGACGAAGGCGTCGACCATCCCGGCAACCGTAGTTTCGGACTGCCCGACACCCACCGTCTCGACGATGACCACATCGAACCCGGCCGCTTCAAAGACCAGCATCGCCTCACGCGTCTTGTCGGCGACACCGCCGAGTGAACCGGCGGTAGGGCTCGGGCGTATGAAAGCGTTTTCCTGCTGACAAAGCAGCTCCATGCGTGTCTTGTCACCCAGTATGGAACCTCCCGAAACCGAAGAAGACGGATCGACGGCGAGAACGGCAATGCGCTTTCCGCTTTCGATCAGATGAATGCCAAGCGTTTCGATAAAGGTTGATTTGCCGGCACCGGGCACACCGGAGATGCCGACCCGGACGGCCGTTCCGGTGTGCGGAAGCAGCGCGGTCAATACCTGTTGCGCACGGGCCTGGTGGTCAGTGCGCGTCGATTCGATGAGGGTGATGGTTTTTGCCAGCGCGCGCCGGCTCTTCGCCAGAACGCCGTCGACCAGTTGCTGGTCGACGGCAGCCAAAGGCGCGTTGGGAGTGTTGCTCTGGTCCATTGGCTATGGCTTCCATTAAGCCTGATCAGGCTGTGGCGCTGGCGCGAGCTTTGCGAATTTCGGCGATAACCGTGGTAGCCGAATCCTCAATGCGCGTTCCCGGTCCGAAAATGGCCTTGGCGCCTGCGTTGATCAGATACTCGTAATCCTGTGGCGGGATAACACCACCAACGAAGACGATGATGTCATCGGCGCCCTGATCCTTCAGCGCCTTAACCAGTTCTGGAAGCAGCGTCTTGTGGCCCGCCGCGAGTGATGAAACGCCGATGGCGTGCACGTCGTTTTCAACGGCCAGCCGAGCGGCTTCATCGGGTGTCTGGAAGAGCGGTCCAACGTCGATGTCAAAGCCAAGATCGGCGAATGCTGTGGCCACCACCTTGGCGCCGCGATCGTGACCATCCTGACCGAGTTTGGCAATCATGACGCGCGGGCGGCGGCCTTCTTCCGCGTTGAACTTTTCGATGTCGGCCTTCAGCGACTCCCAACTGGCAATGCCTTCAACGACAGAAGCATAAACGCCGGAGACGGTTTGCTGCGTGGCACGGAAGCGTCCGAAGACCTTTTCCAGGGCATCGGAGACTTCGCCCACCGAAGCGCGCAAACGCATGGCCTTGACCGCCAGATCAAGCAGGTTGCCTTCACCGCTTTGCGCGCACTGGGTCAATGCATCGAGTGCGGCCTGTACAGCCGTGCTGTCGCGGCTCGCGCGTATCCTCTTCAGGCGGACAATCTGCGAATCGCGAACCGCATTGTTATCGATATCACGAATTTCGAGCTGATCTTCCTTGGCCAGTTTGTATTTGTTCACGCCAACGATCACGTCCTTGCCCGAATCGATACGCGCCTGCTTGTCGGCGGCACAGGCTTCGATACGCATCTTCGCCCAGCCCGATTCAACGGCGTGCGTCATACCGCCCATGGACTCGACTTCCTTGATGATCTTCCAGGCTTCGTCGACCAGATCCTGAGTCAATTTTTCCATCATGTAGGAACCGGCCCACGGATCGACTACACTAGTGATGTGAGTTTCTTCCTGAACGATGAGCTGGGTGTTGCGCGCGATACGCGATGAGAAATCGGTCGGTAGGGCAATGGCTTCGTCGAGTGCGTTGGTATGCAACGACTGGGTGCCACCAAAGACGGCAGCCATCGCTTCGACGGTCGTGCGCACGACGTTGTTGTAGGGATCCTGTTCGGTGAGCGTCCAGCCGGAGGTCTGACAGTGCGTGCGCAGCATCGAGGACTTCGGGCTCTTCGGATTGAACTCCTGCATCACCTTCCACCACAGCAGACGTGCGGCGCGCAGCTTGGCCACTTCCAGATAGAAGTTCATGCCAATGGCGAAGAAGAAAGAAAGACGACCGGCAAAGAAATCGACATCCAGCCCTGAGGCGATGGCGGTTTTAACGTAGTCGCGACCGTCGGCCAGCGTAAAGGCTAGTTCAAGCGCCTGCGTCGCGCCGGCTTCCTGCATGTGGTAGCCGGAGATCGAGATCGAGTTGAACTTCGGCATGTGCTGCGAGGTGTAGCCGATGATGTCGGCGATAATCTTCATCGACGGTGTCGGCGGGTAGATGTAAGTATTGCGTACCATGAACTCTTTGAGGATGTCGTTCTGGATCGTCCCTGAGAGCTTGTCCTGCGCAACGCCCTGCTCTTCCGCGGCGACGATGTAACCGGCAAGAATCGGCAGCACGGCACCGTTCATGGTCATCGATACCGAAATTTTTTCAAGCGGGATGCTATCGAACAGGATCTTCATATCCTCGACCGAATCAATCGCCACGCCAGCCTTGCCGACATCGCCGGTAACTCGCGGATGATCGGAGTCGTAACCGCGGTGTGTGGCCAGGTCGAAGGCGACCGAAACGCCCTGACCGCCGGCGGCCAGCGCCTTGCGATAAAAAGCGTTTGAGGCTTCAGCGGTAGAAAATCCGGCGTACTGACGGATAGTCCACGGACGCACGGCGTACATGGTGGCCTGCGGGCCGCGAACAAAGGGGGCCATACCGGGGAGCGTGTCGGTGTACTCCAGGCCGGCAAGATCCTGCTTGGTATAAAGCGACTTGACAACGACACCTTCCGGTGTCACCCAGTTCATTGCCTCAATATCGCCACCAGGGGCTGATTTGGCGGCAGATTTTTTCCAGGCGTCGAGATTTGACGAATCAAGTAGCACGGCTTTGTTCTCGTTGGACATGACAAGACCTTTTAGAATGATAAAAAATTGGGGGACGTTCTTCAACCGGAAATACAGAATACAGTTACCGGTTGCAAGCGTTGCGCTCACTAGCGGCTGAAAAATCGCCACGAACCGATAATCCTACTTGACCCACCGCCTCAAGGCAAGGAAAAAACGCCCCGACAGTCTTTTCTTCGCTTTACTGAAGTTTAGACACACGCCACCCGCCGCCGCCCGGAATTTCTCCGGTGGCGAGCCATGACAAACACAAGAACGCGACGATTTGACGCCGACTGACG
>JAYSZS010000373.1:0-7732 GCA_043737935.1 Propionivibrio sp.
TACAGTTTGCCCGGCCGGGCGTTTCCATCGAGTTCGACATCGACCAGAAACAGGCAATTGCCACCCGGCGCAGCATCATGAAAGCGATGGCATCCAGCAAATCCCTGGTGGCCGGCATGCACCTGCCATTTCCTGGCATCGGTCATGTGCGGGCGGACGGCAAGGGCAGTTACAGTTGGGTACCGATTGAGTTTGCGCCGCTGCCCAAGGCGGCAAAGCAATAATTCAGGATGGTGTGACGCTGGCGATGGGTTACGGCCATGCGGCCCGACCGAGCCTGAAAGGCTCCCTGATTAGCTTCAAAGTTCAGCTCGTGGCCTCTGGGACCATGGGGTGCGGCGGAACAGGGCCGCCTGAGGCGCTCAAGTCGTAGCCAAGGTTTGTCCAACAAACAGGTAACCCCATGAAAATTGCAGTGATTGGCGCTTCTCGCGGAATTGGGTATGAGTTGCTCAGATTGGCCCTTGCTGAAGGCCACGAAGTGACGGCTTTGCTGCGCAAGCCGGCCAAGCTGATAATGACCAACTCACGGCTGAAGCGGGTAGCCGGTGACATACTTGACCCGGCATCGACTACGGCTGTTGTCGCCGGTCAGGACGCTATTTGCGTTTGCATCGGCGTTGCGCCAACCCTGCAAGCGGTCAATGTGTTTTCTCGGGGAATTGAATGTGTATTGGCGGCAATGGGACAGGATTCACCGCAAAAACTGATCTCGGTTACCGGTATCGGCGCCGGAGACAGCAAAGGTCATGGCGGCTGTTTATACGATCGGCTGCTCAACCCGCTCTTTCTTGGAACCATTTACGCCGACAAGGACCGCCAGGAATCGATCCTCAAAGCCAGCAAGGCCGACTGGCTGATTGTGCGCCCGGGATTTCTGACCCATGGTCCGCGAACCGGACAATACCGGGTAATTGAAAACATGACGGGTGTTACGGCAGGGAAAATTTCGCGCCGCGATATTGCTGACTTCATGCTGAAACAATTGGCCGCGCCAACCTGCTTTGGGAAAACGCCCTTGCTCTGCTACTAGCCCGACAGTCCTCAATACATGCCTAGCCCGACCGTGCAGGGCGCCAGCGCCAGAAGATTTAACGGCCACCGACTATGCCGAAAGGGGTTAAGCCGAAAGAGCCGAAAGAGCCGAAAGGGGTCAGCGTGAATTCCAAACTCATCAAGGTTAAATGTTTCTGACCCGATGGCACGCACCAAATTCCCCCAGAATGATTCTCTGCAAAATCCGAATGAGTACCTTCGCCAAATGAATTGTCGACCGCCTCAAGCGCAAAAATAATTAGAGTAAAGAACAAGCACAGACATTCATTCGGCCAAGCCAAGCTGTTGCGGCCCCTGTCGTCTGGCGGTGCCTCAATAGCCATCACTGAATAGTTGACTATTTTGTTCAAGTTTATTAAAGTCACTTCGTCCCAAGGGGGAGTAGCTCTTCGCCGTGGCGTCGTCAATACGGAAATTCTTGTGCTTTTCAGGGTTTCCCGGCGCCTCGGGCGGTTATCGCAAGACAGCCGCGAGCAAGACCTTTGCCGCGTTGGCTGAGGTTCCCTTGTCAGAACACCGAACGGCCCTCATTCCTCGCTGGACAAGGGCCGTCTTGATTTGCCGGATAGGCCGGCAGTCGATGCGATTTACGTTCTGGCAGGGAGTATTGTTAAATGGAAACAATCGGTACGTGGTGGATGTGGGCGGGATTCTTCGCCATCGTCCTCGTCATGTTGGCGATCGACCTTTTCGTGGGCGGCGGCAAGGAGCATCGGGTCTCGTTCAAGGAAGCAGCGACCTGGTCCGGAATCTGGGTCGGCGTTTCGTTTGCCTTCGCCGGTGCGCTGTGGTGGTACCTCGATGGCGAAATGGGCCGCGAGTTCGCCAACCAGAAGGTGCTCGAATACATCACCGGCTACCTGATCGAAAAATCGCTGGCGGTGGACAATGTCTTCGTCTGGATGATGATTTTCAGTTTCTTTGCGATCCCGATCGAGATGCAGAAGCGCGTGCTGATTCTCGGCGTCCTCGGCGCCATTGTCATGCGCACGGCCATGATCTTCGCCGGCGTCTGGCTGATCGCCCAGTTTCACTGGTTGCTCTATGTCTTCGGCGCCTTCCTGCTGATTACCGGCATCAAGATGTGGTGGTTCGCCGACGAGAAGCCCGACCTCAACAACAACCCAGCGATCAACTGGCTGCGCCGGCACATGAAAGTGACCCAGGAACTGCACGGCGAGCGCTTCTTCGTCATGAAAGAAAAGGCCGGGAAATGGGTACGCTACGCGACGCCGCTGTTCCTGGTGCTGATACTGGTCGAGATATCCGATCTGATCTTCGCCGTTGACTCGATCCCGGCGATCTTTGCCATCACCACGGATCCCTTCATCGTTCTGACATCGAACATTTTCGCCATCCTCGGCCTGCGCGCGATGTACTTCCTGCTCGCCGACATGGGGGATCGCTTCTCACTGCTCAAGTATGGTCTGGCCATCGTGCTGATGTTCATCGGCGTCAAGATGATGCTGATCGACCTGTTCAAGATCCCGGTGCTGTTCTCGCTCGGCGTTGTTGCGGCGATCATCGCCACGTCGATTGCCCTCTCGCTGCGCAATGAGGCACGTCAGCGACATGTTGCACCCCGGCACGACGCCGACAAGCGCTGAGCAATGATCATGGAAAACAAGGCGTCATACGCCCAGCGCAACTTCCCCGGCCTCGCTACCTGGCTCGAAACGCCGCTTGTCCAGCGCAGCCTGATCGTGCTGATTCTGGTCAATGCGGTGATTCTCGGGCTGGAAACCAGCCCTTCTCTGATGGCCGACTGGGGCCACTGGCTGGTCGCCGCCGACCGGGCGATCCTTGTTGTCTTTGTTGTCGAAATCGCCCTCCGACTCGCTGTGCATCGTTTCAATTACTTTCGTGATCCGTGGAACGTTTTCGACTTCACGGTAGTGACCATTGCCCTGATTCCGGCGTCGGGGCCGCTTGCCGTACTGCGTGCCTTGCGCGTGCTGCGCGTGTTGCGCCTGATCACGATGGTACCGAGCATGAAGCGTGTCGTCGGCGGACTGCTGTCGGCGCTCCCCGGTCTCGGCTCGGTCAGCGCGATCATCGGCATCATCTTTTACGTTTCGGCGGTGATCGCGACAAAACTGTTCGCCGGGCAGTTTCCTGAGTTGTTCGGCGACCTGGGGCGCACGGCCTTTACCCTGTTTCAGGTGATGACGCTTGAAGGGTGGGCGATGGAAGTCGTTCGCCCGGTGATGGCGGTCTATCCGCTGGCGTGGATCTTTTTCCTGCTGTTTATCCTGGCTTCGACCTTCACGATGCTCAACCTGTTCATCGCCGTCATTGTCAACGCCATCCAGCAGGAGCATGGCGACGAGGCGAAGCCGGTGGCGGAGAGCGAGAACGCACGGCTTCGACTTGAAATCGCTGCGCTGCGCAAGCAACTTCAAACCATTCGCCCGCCGCTTTTCAGCGCAAGGAAAAAGCGATGACCGCGTCAATAGGCGATCCTGAAACCGTGTGCCGTGCCCGTGTGATACCTGTTGGTTACTGCTGATGATGTCTTCAGGAGGGCCATTTTTATTGGCTGGCAGCCCTGCCAGTTTCAATTGTTCAACGATAGCCCCTAAAGCGTGCCGGAGAGTGGGCAGTGGCCCACGCCAGAAAGACGTATTTCACCATTTTGCCGATACCGACAGCGATCAGCACCCCAGAGGCCGAGGGGTTGACGAGCGAATAGAGAAACAATGCTGGCGTTTGCGGTATGGGAGAACCGGCGATAATCATCAGGGCAAACAGGCCGTAGCTCGCCAGCCAGTCGCTGGCCAGTTGCCAGCTTGCTGATTCGACCCATTCCGGAAAGCGCGAGATGACTAGCTCCCGGCCAAAGTACTGAAATAATTCGACCAGCACGGCCGCTCCCATACCGCTGGCCATGCCGCACAGCAGGCCGAGCACCAGCCAGCGCCGGGGCGCGATGAGCACGGCAGGAATCAACACCGTCACGAAGGGGAAGGCAAACGTGGCGGCCGAGGCGAAGGCGATCAGCGCCACTACCAGCGGGTAATAGCGATGTCCGGCACTGCGATCGAAGACTCGCCGGAGCCAGACGGGAATGCGCAGCCTGTTCATGCGAACTTCTGCCCCTGGCCTGAAGACATCCCGATCATTGACTGGCCGACCGGCGACCGTGCGGGATGGTATTATTTATCATGTCGCTCAACGGTTTTTTTCCTGAAGGAACTACTCTTGCATCCTGAATCAATTGAATTCAAGCCCATCAATATGCTGTCGATTGTAAGCGCTTTAGGGTTCGCCACGCAGGCGGCGGCTGGCGTTGGCGATCCATCGGGCAGAAATATCCCATCCGGTGGCAATGGTAAAACTGGCGGACCCATGGGCGCTTCGAACAAGAAGACTACCCTGCTGGAACCGCTCAGCGCCACTGTGCAGAGGCTGTGCATTGTGGAAAATAAAATATTGGCATGTTAAACAAGCTCTTCGTCGGCCTGCTTTCCGGCCTGATGGCGATCATCCTTCCAGCCTGCGATGGTGTCAATCTTGAGAAGCTGAAACCAGGCATTTCGACGTTACAGGACGTGCGTGACATCATGGGGCCGCCAACCATGGAGTGGGCGGATCCTGACGGCACGCTGACCTGGGAATATCCGCGCACGCCGGAAGGTATCGTCAATTACATGATCGTCTTCAATCCGGACAAGCGGCTGCGCGAAGTCAGGCAGGTACTGAGCGAGGAAAATTTTGCCCGGGTCAGGGAAGGCATGAGCCGCGAGGAAATACGCCGCCTGCTCGGTAAACCGGCGCATGAGTTCTACTTTCCGCTCAAGAAGGAACACGTCTGGGACTGGAAAAGCAAAGTTGAAACGGGCATGGTCTGGTTTTTCAACGTGCATTTCGACGAAAGCGGGCGCGTGGTGCGGACAAGTTCAAGTTTTGAATCCAAAGGTTGACGAGGCCGAGGATGTGCTACTCACGTCCGGTGTCGGTTGCGAATCAGCCTTGCTCACTAGGACGGCCAGCAGACCTGATCGCAGCGAATGTCGTGGAAGCCGCAATTGACTACATTTTCAACCTCAAAATCTGATTTCCCGGCCTGTCGAAGTGGCTTGTAGCGGCTGGGGGAACGCCACGGCAAATTTTTTCTAAAAACCCGAAGTCATTTCGGCGAAGGCCGGAATCCAGATTTGTACATCTGATCAAGAGGTTAGTAAAACAGTTTTGATAAACGCACTGGATTCCGGGTCAAGCCCGGAATGACAGTAATTCAATGAGTTGGCGTTAGAACAAATTTACCTTGGGGGGAACGCCTTTAGCGCTTGACAATCAAGGGACTGAAACGTAGATTTATGTCCTTGCCCGACTCCAGCACGGGGCTTGCGCCGATTTGATCTCAACAGATTGCGGGCGCGTAAGAAATTCCGCTAATGCGAAGCCGGTAACAACACACGAAAACCCGTCGAGCTTTACGTTGACGGGTTTTTTCTTTACAAGCGGCCAGACAGGCTACGCACGACCAACAAGGTAGATACCATGCAGCCCGACCGTACAGCCGAACTGAAATCCCTGCTCGAAAAACGCATCCTTATTCTCGACGGAGCGATGGGCACGATGATCCAGAGCCACCAGCTGCAGGAGGCCGACTATCGCGGCACGCGCTTTACCAGCCACGCGTATGACCTGAAAGGCAACAACGATCTGCTGCTGTTGACCCGGCCCGATGTCATTCGCGGCATCCATGCCGACTATCTGGCTGCTGGCGCCGACATTGTCGAAACCAATACCTTCAACGCGACGGCGGTATCGCAGGCCGATTACAAACTTGAAAGCATTGTTTATGAGCTAAACGTCGCCGGGGCGAAACTGGCGCGTGAAGCGTGTGACGAATACACCGCGCGCGACCCGGCCAAACCGCGTTTCGTTGCCGGCGTGCTCGGCCCGACCTCGCGCACGGCGTCGATCTCGCCGGACGTCAATGATCCGGGCTGCCGCAATACCAGCTTCGATCAATTGGTCGATACCTATAGCGAAGCCATTCGTGGCCTGACTGACGGCGGCGCCGATATCCTGCTCGTCGAAACAATATTCGATACGCTCAATGCCAAAGCGGCACTGTTCTCGATCGAGCAGTATTTTGAACAGGTCGGTCGACGCTGGCCGGTGATGATCTCCGGCACCATTACCGACGCCTCCGGGCGCACGCTTTCCGGGCAAACGGCTGAAGCCTTCTGGAACTCGCTCAACCACATCCGGCCGTTGTCCTTCGGGCTGAACTGCGCGCTCGGCGCCGCCGAACTGCGCCAGTATGTCGAGGAACTGTCGCGCATCTGCGAGTGCTTCGTTTCGGCGCACCCGAACGCCGGTTTGCCCAACCCGCTGTCGCCTACTGGTTACGATGAAACTCCCGAACAGCTGGCGAAGGAAATCGTCGACTGGACGCAGCACGGTTTTGTGAACATCGTCGGCGGCTGTTGCGGCACGACGCCGGCGCACATTGCGGCCATTGCGCAAGGGGTCGCCGGTATGCAGCCGCGCGCGATTCCGCAGGTTGAAAGGAAGCTGCGACTCAGTGGCCTGGAGCCCTTTAATGTCGGTCGCGAGTCGCTCTTTGTCAATGTCGGCGAACGAACCAACGTCACCGGCTCGAAAGCCTTTTCGCGCATGATCCTCGAAGGCCGCCTTGACGATGCGCTGGCGGTCGCCCGTCAGCAGGTCGAAAACGGCGCGCAGTTGATCGACATTAACATGGACGAGGCGATGTTGGACTCGAAGGCGGCGATGGATCGCTTCCTCAAGCTGATCGCCACCGAGCCGGACATCTCGCGCGTGCCGATCATGATCGACTCCTCCAAATGGGAAATCATCGAGGCCGGCCTCAAGTGCATCCAGGGCAAAGGCATCGTCAATTCGATCTCGATGAAGGAGGGCGAAGCGGCCTTCCTGCATCAGGCCAGATTGGCACGCCGTTATGGCGCCGCCGTAGTGGTCATGGCCTTCGACGAAGCCGGGCAGGCCGACACCTACCAGCGCAAGACCGAGATCTGCAAGCGTGCCTACGACGTGCTGACGGCATCGCCGGAGCAGGGCGGGGCCGGTTTCCCGCCTGAAGACATCATCTTCGACCCCAACATCTTTGCCATCGCCACCGGCATCGAGGAGCACAACAACTACGCCGTCGACTTCATCGAGGCCTGCCGCTGGATTCGCGCCAATCTGCCCTGGGCACAGATTTCCGGCGGCGTCTCCAACGTCTCCTTCAGCTTCCGCGGCAACGACCCGGTGCGCGAGGCCATCCACACCGTGTTCCTGTACCACGCCATTGCCGCCGGCATGGACATGGGCATCGTCAACGCCGGTATGGTCGGCGTCTATGACGACCTGGAGCCCGTGCTGCGCGAACGCGTCGAAGACGTGGTGCTGAACCGAGCGCCCGTCTACAAGCCGGGTGAGCCGCCGCTGACTCCCGGCGAGCGCCTGGTCGAAATCGCCGAAACCGCCAAGAGCGGTGCCAAGGACGAGAGCAAAAAGCTGGAATGGCGCGGCACGCCCGACGCTCCCGTGTCCGTGGGCAAACGCCTGAGCCATGCCATGGTGCACGGCATCACCGACTTCATCACCGAAGACACCGAGGAAGCCTACCGCGCGATTCTGGCCACCGGCGGGCGCCCGCTGCACGTCATCGAAGGGCCGCTTATGGAAGGCATGA
>JAYSZS010000374.1:0-3305 GCA_043737935.1 Propionivibrio sp.
ATTTTGACGTTCAAATCGACACCCCGCTTTTTCAGACTGAATCCACTGCCATTCATGGCTTCCAGCGATTTGCCTCCTTGTTTAACCGGACAGTAGTGATATCTTATATATTACATAACATTGCGGGCGATGTTTACAGTTGATTCTCAAGTTAGAGGTATTGCTGATGAATGTCTCCATCGTACCTGAAAATAAAAAGTGTCTCTTGCAGCCGGCCACATTGATGATATCCGGCTTGCTTCGTTCAAGATGAGGGGCTCGGAGCTTCTGCCCAATTGGGATATCTTGATTCGACCGGCACGGTAAATTTGTTCTAAAAAACTCGTCGTCATTCCGGCGAAGGCCGGAATCCAAATTTGTACATCTGACCAAGATGTTAGTAAAACAGTTTTGATAAACGAACTGGATTCCGGTTCAAGCCCGGAATGACGGTAATTCAATGAGTTAGCTTTAGAACAAATTTGCCCTGATTCGACCTTTCAGGTATTTCCATTTGGCCACCAAAGAGGTCGTCATTTAAAAAATAGGGCACCCATTTTCAACTGACTTCGACCTCTTTGATACACTGACATGCTGCGCCTACCTGGAAAGAATTCTGCTGATCGGGGCAACGACAATGATCACGAGCGTAAATTGGAGAAATCGACTGGCATGGCCAGTAATAAAACTGGAGCGAACCGCATGAAGATTGCAGTGATGGGTGCCGGCGCGGTGGGTTGCTATTACGGCGGAATGCTGGCTCGCGCAGGTCATGACGTGGTTCTGATCGGGCGGCAGTTGCATGTCGAGGCGGTGCGTCGCGCCGGACTGTTTCTCGATACAAACGCTTTCCAGGTGCAGGTGCCGATGCGCGCCAGCACCGACGCCAGCGGCGTGCATGGCGCACAGCTTGTGCTCTGCTGCGTCAAGTCGACCGATAGCGCAAACGCCGCCACGCAGATGGCGCCGTACCTTGAACCCGACGCGATCATCCTCAGTTTGCAGAATGGCGTGGACAATGCCGAACGGCTGCAAGCGCTGCTTGGGTACAAAGTTGTCCCGACGGTGGTCTATGTCGCCACCGAAATGGCCGGGCCGGGGCACGTCAAACACCATGGGCGCGGCGAGCTGATGATCGGGCCATCGCTCGCCAGCGAGGAACTGGCAAGGCTTTTTGCTGAAGCCGGGGTACCGGCGCAGGTCTCCGACAACGTGACGGGTGAGCTGTGGGCCAAGCTGATCCTCAATTGCGCCTACAACGCCCTGTCAGCGATCACGCAACTGCCCTACGGTCGCCTGATACTGGGTGAAGGCGTCGAGGCGCTGATGCGCGACGTGATGCACGAGTGCCTCGCCGTAGCGCAGGGCGCAGGGGTTAGTGTGCCGGGCGATGCGTGGGAAGCCGTGCAACGCATCGCGCGCACGATGCCGGCCCAGCTCTCATCAACCGCCCAGGATCTGGCACGCGGCAAACGCAGCGAGATCGACCATATTAACGGCCATGTCCTGCGCCAGGGCGAGGCACTGGGTATCGCCACGCCGGTCAATCGCGTCCTGCACACAGTGGTCAAGCTGCTCGAAAGCCGTTCGGCGTCGATTGAGAAATGATTGGGCATAACGCGATTGGAAGTGCTTCAAGGAAACGCTGAATAAGTCGTCATACCGGCGACCCCAGGAGTGTTTCCTTCGCGGCAGAAGCCGGTGTCCAGTGCCCTTACTTTTCTGGATTCCGGCTTGCGCCGGTATGTCGTCTTGATACTTGCTCAGCGGCTCCTTTAACGTGCCCAAAGGACATCCCTCGACGTGGCCCAAGGCCAGAGTGGATAGAAAATATGAAGCCGCCAAATGTACAGAAAAAATCGACTCGCCGTTTGCAGTTTTTCTCTGTGCACTCCGTGTTCTCTGTGGTAAAAAAGGGTCAGGATTGATATTTTTACAGACGCTCAGCGGAACCGAGCGCAGGCAGACGCCTCTTACCTTGCATGCTCGATATTGAAAATCTCTCGCGCCAGTTCAACGGGCGCATTGTCCTGCGTGACGTGTCGCTGCGCCTGCAAGCGGGCGAATACGTGGCCATCGTCGGCGAATCCGGCGTCGGCAAGTCCACGCTGCTCAACCTGATCGCCGGGCTGGACCGTCCCGACGGCGGGCGTCTGGCGCTCGACGGCAGCGACTACGCCCGGCTCGACGAGGATGCGCTGACCCGCCTGCGTCGCGACAAGCTGGGCTTCGTCTTCCAGGCTTTCCACATTCTGCCGCACCTCAGCGTGCGCCAGAACGTGGCGCTGCCGCTGTGGCTGCAAGGGCTCGACGGCGCGGCGGCCGATGCGCCGGCACAACAAGTACTCGATGCGGTGGGCCTCGGCGATCGTGCCACGAGTTGGCCGCGCGAGCTGTCCGGCGGCGAGATGCAGCGGGTGGCGATTGCGCGGGCGCTGGTGCATCGCCCGAGTCTGGTACTCGCTGACGAACCGACCGGCAACCTGGACCCGGCCAACGGCGCGCGGGTACTGGCGCTGCTCGCCGAGCGCATCCGTCAGGCCGGCGCCATCGGTATCCTGGTCACGCATTCGCAGGACGCCGCCGCGACGGCGGATCGCATCCTGCATCTCACCACCGACGGGCTGCACGCGTGAGGCTGGCGCCGGTCTTTCTCGGCTCGCTGGCCCGGCGGCGGGTGGCGACGTTGTTTTCCTTCGTCGCCATTGTCCTTGGCGTGGCCCTCGGCATGGCCGTGCAGGCGGTGCATGAAGCGGCGCTGTCCGAGTTCAGCCGCGGCCTGCGCGCGATGGCCGGCGAGGCCGATATGCAAGTACTCGGGCCGCGCGGCGGCTTTGACGAAAACCTTTATGCGCAACTCGCCGCCCGTCGCGAAGTGGCTGAAGCCAGCCCCGTCGTCGAGGTGCAGGCGAAAGTCGCCGGGCGCGAGGAAACCCTGCAAGTGCTGGGGGTCGATGTTTTCACACTGGCGCGCGTGACGCCGGCAATGTTGCCCAGAGTCGTTGAAATACCGGAAGCGGCTGAAGGTTCGGGGCGCTTTGCCACGCTGGCCGACGACACGCTCTTTCTCAGCGCGGCGGCGCAAAGCGCCTTCGGCGTCAAGCCCGGCGACAGCCTGCCCTTGCAAGCCGGCACCCGGACACTGAACTTGCGCGTCGCCGGTGACTTGCCCGGCGCAGACGAAAACCAGCGCTTGGCGGTGATGGACATCGCCGCCGTGCAGAACCACTTCGCCCGACTCGGGCGGCTGACGCGCATCGATCTGCGCCTGGCCCCCGGGGTGGTGCCCGACGCGGCGCGCACCGGCTTGCAGGCCTTATTGCCCG
>JAYSZS010000375.1:0-3301 GCA_043737935.1 Propionivibrio sp.
AAATACCCGGCCTGGGTGTGGGTGGTGTATTGAAGGGATCTTCGGTCTTTAACCGTACGCAGCTGCAAGTTGGCCGGTTATTATTTCAGCATGAAACGCACGGCAAGTCAGGCCTGAACAAGCTGGCCCGCATTTCGGCCCATGCAGGAAAGGGTAAACCGCAACTGGACTGCGCTGATCGGCGTCATCCAGAGCGCCAGAGGGTCGGATGCTATAATCGACCGCTGACTTCGGCACCCTTCCGGCTGAACAGTAACCCCAGACCGACCTGCATATTTCATGGCTCTTTTTACTCTCGGCATCAATCACCGCATGGCGCCGCTCGCAGTGCGCGAGCAGGTGACTTTCCACGCCGAAGAGTTGCGCCGGGCGCTGACCGACCTGGCGAGCGGTGGACAGGTGCATGAGGCGGCGATTTTGTCGACCTGCAACCGGACTGAGCTTTACTGCCAGGCCGATGCCCCGCAGGGCGCCCTCCAGTGGCTCGAGCACTACCGCCGTTTGCCGCACCATGCGCTTGAGCCTTATCTCTATACCCACCCGAATCGCGAGGCGGTGCGCCACGTCTTTCGCGTCACCAGCGGGCTCGATTCGATGGTGCTCGGCGAGCCGCAGATCCTTGGCCAGATGAAGGAAGCGGTGCGCATTGCCAGGGAAGCAGGGACGCTCGGCGCGACCTTGAACAAGCTGTTCCAGAACTCCTTCGCGGTGGCCAAGGATGTACGTTCGACAACCGCCATCGGCAGCAACATCGTGTCCATGGCCGCTGCGGCAGTGCGTCTGGCGGAGCGTATCTTCGAGCACATTGCCGGGCAACGCGTGCTGTTTATCGGTGCCGGCGAAATGATCGAACTGTGCGCCACCCACTTTGCTGCACAGCAGCCGAAACAGATCGTTATCGCCAACCGGACGATTGATCGCGGTCGCGGCCTGGCCGATCGATTCGGCGCGACGGCGATCCGTCTGGAAGATGTCGGCGAGCGCCTGGCCGAATTCGATATCGTCGTTTCCTGCACCGCCAGTCAGTTGCCGATCATCGGCCTGGGGCTGGTCGAGCGTGCCATACGGGCGCGCCGTCACCGCCCGATCTTCATGGTCGATCTGGCCGTGCCGCGCGACGTTGAAGTCGAAGTCGGCGAACTGGATGACGTTTTTCTTTATACCGTCGATGATCTCGCGCAGGTCGTCGAATCCGGCCTTGAATCGAGGCAGTCGGCGGTGCTCGATGCCGAGGCGATCGTTGCTGCGCGCGTGGACAGCTTTCTGCTCTGGCTGCAAACGCGCGAAACGGTACCGGTGATCCGTTCCCTGCGCGATACCGCCGAACGTACCCGTCGCCACGAAATGGAGCATGCGCTCAAGCTGCTGGCCAAGGGAGACGATCCGGCGAGCGTGCTCGATCAATTGTCGCACCGGCTGACCAACAAGTTCCTGCATGCGCCGACGCAGGCCCTGAATCAGGCCGAGGGTGACCGCAGCGAATTGCAGGCGCTGGCGACGCGCCTGTTTCACCTGCATCCCGACGCCCACTCCGGCGAGTAGATCAATCCTGTTGCCTTCCCCATGAAACTAAGTATTCGCGATAAACTTGAGAATCTTGCCGGACGCCTGGACGAACTGGATCGCATTCTGGCGAGCGGCGAGGCGACGCGTGACCTGAATCAGTACCGCAAGCTGTCGCGCGAACACGCCGAGCTGGTCCCGGTGGTCGCGCTCTACCAGACCTGGTGTCAGACCGAGGCCGATCTGCAGTCGGCCCTGGAAATGATGGCCGATCCGGAAATGAAGGAGCTGGCCGAAGCGGAAATGAAATCGGCCAGGGAGCGTCTGCCGGAAATCGAGATCGAGTTGCAGAAGCGTCTTTTGCCGAAGGATAGCGACGACGAGCGCAATGTATTCCTCGAAATACGTGCCGGAACCGGCGGCGACGAGTCGGCGCTGTTCGCCGGCAATCTTTTCCGCATGTACACACGCTTCGCCGAGCGACAGCGCTGGCAGGTCGAGGTGGTATCGGCGAATGATTCGGAAGTCGGCGGTTACAAGGAAGTGATCGCTCGCATTGTCGGCAACGGGGTGTATTCAAAGCTCAAGTTCGAGTCGGGCGGGCACCGTGTACAGCGTGTGCCGGAAACCGAAGCGCAGGGTCGCATCCATACCTCGGCATGCACCGTCGCGGTGATGCCGGAGGCCGACGAGCTGGCCGACGTGCATATCAATCCGGCGGAAATCCGTATCGATACCTTCCGCGCTTCGGGCGCCGGTGGTCAGCATATCAACAAGACCGATTCGGCGGTGCGCATCGTCCATCTGCCGACCGGCATCGTCGTCGAATGCCAGGACGGACGTTCGCAGCACAAGAACAAGGCACAGGCGATGTCGGTGCTGGTGGCGCGCATCAGGGACGCGCAGCAGCGCGAGCAAAACGCAAAAATTGCTTCGACCCGCAAGAGCCTGATCGGCAGTGGCGATCGCTCCGAGCGTATCCGTACCTACAACTTTCCGCAGGGACGGGTGACCGACCATCGCATCAATCTGACGCTGTACAAGATCGACTCGATCATGGACGGCGATTTCGACGAACTGGTCGGTGCGCTGGCCAACGAACATCAGGCCGAACAACTCGCTGCCCTGGCGGACCCGGAGTAAGCGCATGAGCGGTACGGAGCCGATCGGCGCGGCCTGGCGCCGGGCCAGCCAGCGTATCGACCGGCTCGATGCCAGGCGACTGCTGGAACATGTCGCTGCGTGCACGCATGCTGACCTGATTGCGCATCCTGAACGTGAGCTGTCGACCGCGCAGGCCGCGCAGTTCGCCGATTTGCTGGTGCGACGCGAGGCGGGCGAACCGCTCGCTTATCTGCTCGGCAGCGCTTTTTTCAAGGGGCTTGAATTTGCCGTCTCGCCGGCGGTGCTGATTCCCAGGCCGGACTCGGAAGTCCTGGTCGATGCGGCGCTGAAGCGGTCACAGGACTTTGCCGCGCCACGCATTGTCGATCTCGGCACCGGATCGGGCATTATCGCCATCCTGCTGGCACGGCTCTGCCCTTTCGCCGCAGTCAGCGCAGTTGATGTGTCGGCCGCAGCGCTCGAATGTGCTCGCGTCAATGCGCAGCGGCACCGTGTTGAAATACGCTTCATTGAAGGTGACTGGTACGAACCGCTGGGTGCGCAGCGCTTTGACCTGATTGTCTCCAATCCGCCCTATGTCGCCGATGGCGATCCTCACTTGCAGCAGAACGGACTGCCGTTCGAGCCGCAGGATGCGTTGAGCGACGGGGTGCCCGGTGGTGACGGGATGGCG
>JAYSZS010000376.1:0-16534 GCA_043737935.1 Propionivibrio sp.
GGGTCTGGAATTAGGGGTACCTGCGTCTGCAAAATGGGAAATTACATCTGGCCGCACCAAAAAATGACGTAAGGGTAATTGCGGCGGGATAATTTGTGATTAAAATGACGAATAATTAATATTTTGGCGGGCAAATTTTCGAAAAAGTGGGTTTTTTGACAGGCACTAGTTAGCCATGTCGAAAGAGCGCCGTTCTGCATTTTCAAATTCTAGAAGCAGGATGAAACTCTTCACGATGCAAATCAAACCCACACCTGCACCATGCGTAACTACCGAGGCGCAAACTCGCCGGCGAGCAAGGTAGCGCCCTCGATTTCAACCGATGCTTTAAAACCTTGATAGCGAATGTGGATGTGCGGCAGGTTATGTTTTTCCTTGATCTCGAAAAACATCGAAATAATGATGCGTAAAACATGCTGATGGTCGGCATGGCGAATCTCTGACGAAGAAATGGTATTTTTAGCTCAAGTCAGCAGAAAATAATCGTGGTCTGTCCCCTATTTCGCCTCAAATTGTTAATAGTGAAGCGAATAGTGACTAATATTAGCGACTGCTGCGCAATAGTGACTTGGTTGCATTGTCCTTGGGCAGGACATAGTCGTAAACAGCGAGCACGACGTTGCTACCGGGATCGATTACTTTGAGATTGATGAAAACCATCTCGTCTGTTGATCCATAAGTGCCGACGATTACTGCGCGTGCCTGGTGCGATTGCGCAAGATCCTTGATCTCACGTGTCAGCATCATCTCGCCCTGGTTTTGCCTGACATAAACGCTGTTGCGGAATTTCATTTCTACCATACGGTATCCGGATCGTGAGAAGCGGGATGAAACATGCTCCGAAACCAGGCGACCAAGTGTGGAGGATTGTTCAAGCGCGTCAATATTTACCACGGTGGCGATGATCAGCGGACTTCCTGGGCCAATCGAGGTGCTGATCTGAGCGATCAAGGCATCGGCTGCCTTGTAGTTTGTCGGTACAAAGCGATCAGTAGCCGCCTGTTCATAGGTTGGCTCGGACTTTTGCGCCGCAGGTGGAGTGGTGCAAGCCGCGAGACAAATTACGGCAGCACCGAGAAATGCAAAGGTAGTCGATCGCATTATCAGTCGCCTCCTTTAACGCGGATTGTTTGCAGCGTGGGCGCTGCTTCGTACAGCGAGCGATCGGTGTCAGCAACGTAATAAACGCTAGTGTTGCGCGTCAGATACCGGCTGTCATCGCCGATACTTGTTGTGATGATGATTTCTGTCTGCGGAGTGACTCCTGACGCAAATTCGGATTTGAACCAGGAATAAGCATCAGCACCCACGATCCCGGCCGTCACCACACCTCCTGCAGTTGCATCGACAGCAACTAGCGCCCAGACGCCTGCTGCCAGCAAGGTTGCTTCTCCGGCATGCCGATACTGCGGTCGATTAGCAGAAAAATGTAACGACTGCGTTTCTATCTCGACGACAAGAGCATCTCTGGAGGTCTTGCTCACGATACGGCCCTGTTCAACCAGGGCGGAAATCAACTGGTTGGCAAACGCATGATCGAAGGAGGTTCTCGTTGCTCCCTCTTTCACAAACAGTGGGCGACTGTCGTTAAAGCCAGACGTAATCTGCATCGCCACATCTTTTGCTATTACGTTCCAGTGTCCGGCAGCCTGGGCTTTTTGCTGCTTGGTGGTGGAGAAATTGGTCGCGAGAGGAGCTTCGCTGAATGGTGTAGCGCAGCCTCCGACGAAGGCTGCCACGGCAAATAAGGCGCTAATGCAACGAGTCCTCATGGATAAAACTCCTTTTATTGTGATCAGGTGTACATAGTCGTAATATGCCTATCAAAAAATTAGGCATATTGAACCCTACCAGAAAACAGGTGCAGGCTCAATCATTTCTGATTAGTAATTAACTAATCAGATTAGGTTTACCGTGCGCCACGAGCTCGCCTTTGCTATTGGAAAAACCATAGCCCGATGGAGAACCAGCCAAGGTTTTACGCAGGAGCAGCTTGCTCTTGTCCTTGATGTTGATCCGGTGACTGTTTCGCGCTTTGAGCGTGGTGTCACGCTTCCTTCCCTGACCACTTTGCAAAGTATCGCAAGTACCTTTGGTCTCAGTCTATCCAGGTTGTTGGATGAAATTCCCGAAGAAATATCCAAAGTGACGGCTGAAATGAAAATTCTGAATTCGTTGATGGAGAGTCTGTCTGACGGTGAGAAAACCTTCATCCTAGATACGGTTAAACGTTATTGTTCGCTGAAAACACGTCAAAGTACGCCATAACTTGGCAAAGGGGACAAAGAAATTGGGCAATGAGGGACAGACCGTGCGCCGTGATCGGCGATCTATCCAGCGGATTAAAGTCCCGTGAAAAGAGTTGTCCGTACGCCTTTCTAGCACCGGGAATTGGCGTCCGAGTAATCGGAGCTCGTAAGTTTCCCAAGGGCAAAGCAGCAGGCCGCAACGAAAGTGAACCTAGACGTAGCCTCGTAACACTAATTGGAGAAGCCGACCCTCTGGTCTGAAGGGGAGGCCGCTGGAAGTGCGCTGGAATAACGGAAGTAGTGCACATCGACTCCCGGGGTAGCAGGGGTGGCATGTTGTGGAGGATAGAACGTGCAGCACGGGAGGCCCGTTGCGGCGGTGGGGAGACCATCGACTGACGCGTATGAGGAAACGAAAGCGCGGCAGGCCGTAACGGGAGTGGGAGAGGTTTATAGTACCGTTTATGGTTGAGGGACAACATAACCCCAGCCGAGGGAAGGAACCCTGCTTTGTTCATGCAACCAACGAGTGGAGGAGAAGGGGATTGCGAAATGCTAGTCACCCCTGAGGTTATCAGGACAATACAGAGGAAGCTCTACATCAAGGCTAAGCATAAGTGTAATAAGGGACAGACCACGAATAAACTCGAAGAGATTTCATCATTTTAAATACGTCACCGCATCCGCGCATCATCCGAATGAACCAAGCCTATTGGTATAAAACATTGCCATACCGACACGGCAGGCGATTCCAGCACTCCAGGAAGGTGTTGTCTGTACTAAGAGCACCAGTCCGGTAGTATGAGCAGCAGTGCCGTTCACGAAAATGTCGTATCAAGTAAAAATTTGGTCCGGCATAAACGCAGCCAGCATACACTTTGTCGAGGCGTCTGTGAAAAATTGGCGGTGCGGCTGAGCAATGAAAAAGCCCCGACTGCACAACACGCAGACGGGGCTTTTTTCTGATCCGCTGGCGCCGATGCTTCAGCGCCAGCGTGGGTGCTTACAGTTCCTTGGCATGCGCTGCCAGGTACTCGGCAACACCTGCCGTCGAAGCCTTCATGCCGGCCTTGCCTTTGCTCCAGCCGGCCGGGCAGACTTCACCATGCTCTTCGGTAAATTGCAGGGCATCGACCATGCGCAGCATTTCGTCGACATTGCGTCCGAGCGGCAGGTCGTTGACTACCTGGTGGCGAACAGTACCTTTCTTGTCGATCAGGAAGGAGCCGCGGAAGGCCACACCGGCGGCACCGAATTCGACGTCGTAGGCGCGGCAGATTTCATGCTTGATGTCGGCGATCAGCGGGTACTGTACCTGGCCGATTCCGCCATTGTTGACCGGCGTGTTTTTCCAGGCGAGATGCGTGAACTGGGAATCGATCGAGACGCCGATGACTTCGACTCCACGCTGCTTGAATTCGGCCAGACGGTGATCGAAGGCGATCAGTTCGGACGGGCAAACGAAAGTGAAGTCGAGTGGGTAAAAGAAAATGACGGCATATTTGCCCTTGGTTTCGGTGGACAGCGTGTAATCACGAATTTCATTGTTGCCCATGACGGCAGTGGCTGTGAAATCGGGGGCTTGCTTGCTGACGAGAACGGCCATGAATATCTCCTGGAGTGGGTTGTTGAAGAAGGCGAGTGAACGAGCGAAAGAACGAGAAAGGGGGCTAGTAACCTGTTCAGCGTCGTTTAGTTAGCATAGCGTCTTGGCGAGTTCCCGGCAAATCAAAAAGTAGGACGCTGCTTGAATCCGGCCAATGTATCCTGGTTTTCAGGGTGGGGTTCGTCGTTACTGATGACCCGCTCGACACGCGCGCTGGGCGGGCCGCGATAAGCCCAGGCGGTCAGAGCGTCCACCGCCTCGGCCGTGCCATGAATCAGGGCTTCGACGCTGCCGTTACTGCGGTTGCGTACCCAGCCACTGAGCCCCAGTGCCTTGGCTTCGGCACTGAGCGACCAGCGGTAGCCGACGCCCTGGACGCGGCCGAAGATGGCTAGGTGTCGAGTCAGATAGGTGTTGTCAGTCATGGTTAAAAGCGAAGATAAAAAGCTTCACGACCAAGCCGCCACCCAGGAAATCCCCTTGGGAGACACCATACGCAGCAAGGAACGCCAAATTAGCATCTTGTTTTTCTTGGTGAATCCTGGTGCCCTGGGTGACTTGGTGGTGAGGCATTTGAAGTTGGCTTCCGAATCGAGTTTAGGTCTTGCTTTTGCCGGGGGCAATGGCGGCCAGGATGCCTTGAATCAGTTGCAATGGGGTCGGCGGGCAGCCAGGGATTGAAACGTCGACCGGAATGACGTTGGCGACCCGTCCGCAGGAGGCGTAGCTTTCGCCGAAAATGCCGCCGGTGCAGCCGCAATCGCCCACCGCGACCACCAGTTTTGGTTCCGGAGTGGCGTCGTAGGCCCGCTTGACGGCGACTTCCATGTTCTTGGCGACCGGACCGGTGACCAGCAGCAGGTCAGCGTGGCGCGGGCTGGCAACAAATTTGATGCCGATGGCTTCCAGGTTGTAATAGGGGTTGTTCAGGGCGTGGATTTCAAGCTCGCAGCCATTGCACGATCCGGCATCGATGTGGCGGATGACCAGCGCGCGACCGAGCTGCTTGAGTACAGCCTCGGAAAGCCGTTGCGTCGTCGCACGCAAGGCATCGTCGACGTCAGGTGCCAGCTCGCTGACGATGCCGGTGCGGAAAATTTGTCTGAGCATCGGGATCATTCTTAAAGATCCTGTCCGGCGTACGAGAGGTTGAAGGATTTGTTGATCAGCGGGAAATCGGGAACGATGTTGTCGATGGCGGCGTGTTCGAGTGCCGGCCAGTTCTGCCACGAGGGGTCGTGACAGTGGCAGCGACGGATCTTGCCATCAGCGCCGGTTTCCAGGGCGACCAAGACATCGCCGCGCCAGCCTTCGATCCAGCCGAAGCCACGCTGCTCGGGTGCGCTACGCAGTTCGTTGCGGATACTGCCGGGCGGCAGATCGCTGATAATTCTGTGGATCAGGTGAATCGATTCGTTGATTTCGGCAAAACGGACGAGCGCGCGCGCGGCGACATCGCCGTTGCGCTCAATCACCATCTTTGGCTCCAGTTGATCGTAGGGGGAGCACGGGTGATTGCAGCGCAGATCCCAATGCTGCGCGCTGGCGCGTCCGGCCAGACCAATCACGCCAAGTCGCTGGGCGAGCTGCGGCGTGATGCGCCCAGTCGACAGGAAGCGATCCTGCAGGCCGGCGTGTTCGTCATAGATTTTTTTCAGCCTGCGCAATTCGACGGTGAGCGTGTGGCACTGGTCGATGATGGCTTGTGCACCCTTGGCGTCAAGGTCGACGGCAACGCCGCCGGGGACGACGCGATCCATCAGCAGACGGTGGCCGAACAGGCTGGCATTGAGCCTGATCCAGTCCTCCTTGAGGCGCATGAACTGCATCAGCCCGAAAGCCAGAGCCACGTCATTGCCGAGGTAGCCGAGATCGCCCAGATGGTTGGTGATCCGCTCGCGTTCGAGCAGCAGCGCGCGCAGCCATAGCGCGCGTGGCGGCGGCAGGGTGCCGCCGATGGCTTCGGCGGCCTGACAGTAGGCCCAGGCGTAGGCCACCGTCGAATCGCCGGAAACGCGGCCGGCCAGTCGGGCGCCGTCGCCAAGCCCCATGCCGACAAAGCGGCGCTCGATGCCCTTGTGCTTCCAGCCAAGTCGTTCCTCAAGGCGCAGTACGCTCTCGCCCATCACCGAAAAGCGGAAATGGCCAGGCTCGATGATGCCGGCATGGATCGGGCCGACCGCGATCTCGTGCACACCGTCACCCTCGACACGAACGAAGGCATAGTTCTCGTTTTCGCTTGCAAAGCGCGCATCGGGCGTGTCACGACGCAGCGGGTAATGTTCGGCGGGCCAGTTGGCGTGACGCAGCCAGGGGCGTTGATCGCCGGCCTCAGCGCTGGCACCGGTCAGATCGTGTACGGCACGCTGCATGCGGTCCGCGCACGGGTAAAGCAGCGAGAGGTCGGGAAACACGGGGTTGTCGCTAGCCAGCGGCAGGGTCAGGCAGACCAGCCCTTCGGCCAGATCAAACGCAACGTGCAAGGCATAACCAGATTTCTCGTCACGATCCCGTTCGTCGCTGCCCCACAGCGCCACCAGCCGGCGATCCGCCTTGACGACGGCGCTGCAGAAGTCAAGCAGCTCGCGGCGGTTGACGCGCGCCGCCAAGGCTAGCATGGCATGTTCGGCCAACGGTTTCAGTGTGATGGGTTGATTGAGAAGTTGCATCAGTGCACCGCTGTATTCCTGGCTTTCTAGCCAATCAATCGGGCCGCTTGCCGGTACCAGTCGGCGAGGTAGGGCGGGATCCACAGACCGAGCATCAGCACCAGTCCAAGATGGATGAATACCGGCAACAGCGCCGGATTGTGCGAGAGAAGCTGCACGCTAGGCTCGCCGAAAACCATGCCTTGCACCTTGCTGAACATGGCGGCAAAGGCCACACCCAGGGCTGTCAGCAGGATCGGCGTGGCCCACGGGTAATGCTTGATCGCCGTGGTCAGAATCATGAACTCGCTGGTGAACACGCCGAACGGCGGCATGCCGAGTATGGCCAGCGTGCCGAGCATCAGGCCCCAGCCGATGGTCGGCGATTGTTTGAGCAGTCCCTTGATGTCATCGATGATCTGGGTGCCGGCCATCTGCGCGGCGTGGCCGACAGCGAAAAAGATTGCCGATTTGGTCAGCGAGTGTACGGTCATGTGCAGCAGGCCGGCAAAGCTGGCGACCGGGCCGCCCATGCCGAAAGCAAAGGTGATCAGCCCCATGTGCTCGATCGACGAGTAGCCGAAGAGTCGTTTGACATCCTTGGTTCGGGAAAGATAGAAGGCCGGGACAACGACCGTCAGCAGGCCGAAGACGATCATCAGGTTGCCGGCAAAGTGTGTTTCCAGCGCGCCATCGACCAGCACCTTGCAGCGGATGATGGCGTACAGGGCAACGTTGAGCAGCAGGCCGGAAAGAACGGCAGAAACCGGCGTTGGCCCTTCGGCGTGGGCATCGGGAAGCCAGTTGTGCAAGGGTACGAGCCCGGTCTTGGTGCCGTAACCAACAAACAGGAAAACGAAAGCCAGCGAGAGGACGGTGGGCTCAAGCTGTGTCTTGACGGCATCGAGATGTGTCCATAGCAGGGCGCCACCCTCGTGACCGAGCACGCGCTCGGCGGCAAAATAGACCAGGATGGTGCCGAACAGCGCCTGCGCGATACCGACGCCGCACAGGATAAAGTACTTCCAGGCCGCTTCAAGGCTGGCTGGCGTGCGGTAGAGGGCAACCAGCAAAACAGTGGTCAGCGTCGCGGTTTCCATGGCCACCCAGAGAATGCCGAGGTTGTTGGTCGACAACGCGACGAGCATGGTGCACATGAACATCTGGAACATGCTGTGATACAGGCGCAGGCGTGCGGCCGAGAGACGCCCGTGCTCGTGCTCGACGCGCATATAGGGGCGCGAGAACAACGAGGTAGTAAAACCGACGAGAGCCGTCAGCGCAATCAGGAAAACATTGAGCGGGTCGACGAAGAATTGTTCGTCGAACAGAATCATCGGGCCTTCGCTGATCACGCGCATGGTCAGCCATCCTGCGGCCAACAATGTCAGCAGGCTACCCGCCGAGTTGATTTCTGCCGCGCCGCGCCGGTGGCCGAAGAGCCCAAGCAGCAAGGCGGTGACAAAAGGGGCGGCAAGAACGAAAGTGAGTTCGATCATTCGTCCTTCATCCTCTCCATTTGCCGAATATCCAGGCTGTCGAACTGCTCGCGAATCTGGAAGAAAAAGACGCCGAGGATGACCATGCCGACCATCACGTCGAGCGCAATACCGAGTTCGACGACCATCGGCATGCCATAGGTGGCGCTGGTGGCGGCAAAGAAGAGGGCGTTTTCCATGGCCAGGAAGGCGATCACCTGCGGCACCGCCTTGCTGCGCGTAATCATCATCAGGAAGGCGAGCAGCACGCAGGCCAGCGCAATGCCGATAGTGGCGCGCGTGATGGTGCCCGAAAGCTGTGAAATGGGTTGCGCGACATTAAAGGCAATGACCACCAGCGCAATGCCGATCAGCATGATGGTCGGGATGTTGAGCAGGGTTTCAATGTCCCACTTGACCGACAGCCTGCGGATCAGGCGATGCAGGATGTAGGGCAGGGCGAAAACCTTGAGGATCAGGGTGAGCCCCGCCGACCACAGCAGATGGTCCTGGCTGGTGGTGAGCGCGACAATCAGTGTCGATACGAAAAGCACCAGACCCTGCAACATGAATAGGTTGATCAGCGTCAGGACGCGGCGCTGCGAGAGCATGGCGAAGCCGAGCAACAACAGGATCGCCGCACACAGGTTGATCACCTGGCCACTGAGCGGAATGGCATGGATCAGCGAGGTATTCATTGACCCGTCTCCAGCAGCAGGTGCACCAGCATCGCCAGCACGGCAAGGAGGAATGCGGTACCAAGGAACTCCGGCACCCGGAAAATGCGCATTTTGGCACTCAAGGTTTCAATCAGCGCCATGACGAAACCGCCCATCGCCAGCTTCCCAATCAGGATCGCAGCGGCCACGGCCAGAGCGACCGGATCGGCGGCGCCAGGTATGCCAAAAGGGAAAAACAGGGCGATGCCGAGGCACGAATAGGCAAACAGCTTGAGGCTGGCGGCCCATTCGATGAGTGCCAGATGGCGACCCGAGTACTCGAGGATCATGGCCTCATGCACCATCGTCAGTTCGAGGTGGGTGGTCGGGTTGTCGATCGGGACGCGGGCATTCTCGGCCAGCGAAACCATGGTGAAGGCGACACCGGCAAAAGCCAGGCTGGGATAAATCACAAAATCCTGATGTGCCAGTGTTTCCACAATGGTCGCCAGCGAGGTGGACTGCGCGATCAGCGAGACCGTAAAGAAGACCATCAACAGGGCGGGTTCGGCAAGAAAGCCGATCAGCATCTCGCGCCGCGAGCCGAGCGAGCCGAATGAAGTGCCGACATCCATGCCGGCCAGGGCAATGAAGACACGCGCCAGCGCAAACAGACCGACGAGGGCGATGGCGTCGGCGGCCGGCGAAAAAACCAGTTCGGTCGACAGCGTCGGAACAATCGCCGAGGCCAGCGCCATGCACGAGAAAATCAGGTAGGGTGCCGCACGGAAAAGCGACGAGGCGTTGTGCGCCAGCAGTACGTCCTTGTGGAACAGCTTGCTCAGCGTGTAGTAGGTCTGCAGCAAGGGCGGGGCCGAGCGGTTTTGCAGCCAGGCACGGCACTGATTGACCCAGCCATTGAGGATCGGCGCCATGATCAGGGCGATGGCGAGTTCCAGCAGTTGGGCGAAGAGCGCGTAGAAGTTCATCCGCGCGTCCACACCAGAAGGACAATCAGGGTGACAAAGCTGTAGAGCAGGTAAATTGCGATGCGTCCCTGCTGCAGGAAAGCAATGATCCGCGTGCCGTACCCGACAATCCTGGCGATCGGCAGATAGAGCCAGTACCAGAAGGGATCTTCAACCAGGCTGCGGTAACGTGGCTGGGTATCGAAGGGCGAAGGGTGCTCGCGCGTTCGTTTGAAGAAGGGCGAGAAGATTCGGCGGATCGGCTGGCCGAAGCCTTCGGCGGTGTCCTGCATGCGGCTGGTTTGCAGCGGGAAACCGCAGTCCCAGGGCGGCACGCGTTTCAGGCGCCTGCGGAAACTGCGGTTAACCACCCAATAGACGAGCGGCATGAGAACGACGATGCTGCCGAGGAAGATGGCCGGACTGTAGCTGGCACGATCTTCGCTGATCGGCGCCAGCAGCCACCAGCCATGGCTGCTTGCGGTGAAGTTCAGGCTACTGCCGACGAGCAGACGGGTGACCGGGTCGAGCAGGGTAATCACGACATTGGGGAGCAGGCCGAGCAGGAGGCAGCCCAGCGCCAGCCAGAGCAGTCCGATACGTTCAAGGCGGCCTGCGTCGTGGGCTTGTACGAGTTTTTCCTCGCGCGGCTGGCCGAGGAAAACAACGCCAAAAAACTTGACCATGGCGAAGCCGGCGAGCGCGGCGACGAGGGCGATGGCGCCGGCGACAAGCGGCAGCAGCATGTTGAGATAGCCCTGCGGCAGCCCGGAGGTGAACAGGAAGCTTTGCAGCAGCAGCCATTCCGAGACGAATCCGTTGAGCGGCGGCAAGCCGGCCGAGGCCAGCACCCCAACCAGAGCCAGCCAGGTGACCCATGGCATGCGGTGAATCAGGCCGCCGAGCTTGCCGAGATTACGTTCGCGTGTGGCGTGCAGCACCGATCCGGTGCACAGGAAAAGCAGGCTTTTGAAGAAGGCGTGGTTGAGGCAGTGGTATAGGGTAGCGACGAGGGCCAGCGCGGCGAGTTGCGGCATGGCGAAGGATTTGAAGATCAGGGTCAGTCCGAAGCCGACAAAAATCAGACCGATGTTCTCGATCGACGAGTAGGCGAGCAGGCGTTTCATGTCGGTTTGCACCGTCGAAAAGATGGCGCCAAAAATTGCGCTGGCCAGACCGAGCAGGAGAAGCAGTGCGCCCCACCACCACAGTTGCGCATGCAGCAGATCGAAGCTGACGCGCAACAGCCCGTAGATCGCCGTCTTGAGCATGACCCCGCTCATCATCGCCGAGACCGGCGAGGGTGCGGCCGGATGCGCTTCGGGTAGCCAGACATGCAGCGGCAGGAGGCCAGCCTTGGCGCCAAAACCAAACAGCGCGAGCAGAAAGGCGATGGTCGGCCAGATGCCCAGTGAAGAAAAATCGCGCATGGCATCGAAAGTGTAGTCCCCCGCGCTGCCCGCCATGACGCCGAAGGAAAGCAGGATGCCGACGGCGCCGATGTGAGCCACCAGCAGGTAAAGATAGCCGGCGCGCCGGATTTCGGCATGGCGGTGTTCCGAGGTGACCAGGAAAAAGGAGCTCAGTGCCATCGTTTCCCAGGCCACCATGAAGGCATAGCCGTCATCGGCCAGCATCACGAACGCCATGCTGGTCAGGAACAGGTGATAGAGCAGGCATTGCAGCCCCGGCGCCGTCCCTTCCCCCTTGCGGATGTAGCCGGCGGCATAGATCGAGATTCCGGCAGCGGTGGCGCCGAGCAGAAAGAGGAAGAACGAAGAGAGCGCGTCAAGGCGCAAATGGAAGGGCAGATTGGGCAGGCCGATCGGCAGGACAAGAATTTGCGGACTGCCGTCGATGCCGCTCAGGGCAAGTACCGCGAGTGCCAGGCTGCAGACGGCACCGAGCGGAAAAAGCACCCGGCTGATCAGCGTGAAATTGTGCTGGAAAACGACACCGATGAAGCCGATCAACAGCCAGACCAGAGCCGTGGTCAGTACCCAGTCGATGAGCAGAAAATGGCGCATTTTTCGCTAGGGAAACACTGAATAAAATGTCATACCGGCACCGGCCGGTGTTTGTCGTCTCGGTTTTCCGGATTCCGGTGTGCGCCGGAATGGCGTATTGATACGTGATCAGTGACTTGCCGATGCCGAAAACATACGTTCCTGAGAGAGTTTTTTGATGTTTTGCAGATTTTCGGCACCGGCTATTTGTCTTCCTTGGCGACCTTGAATGGCCGTTTGATCAGCTCGCGCAAAATCTGCGCTGCGGCCCAGAGCATCAGCAAGAAACCGCCGACGATGGCCGCCAGCGCTCCCGCCATGGTGCCGGGAAAGTCCGCAATGAACAGCGATTGCCCGCGTGCAAACCACAGGGCGCCGCTGGCAAGGGAGACCATGCCGATGACATCGAAAATGGCATAGAACATGATCTTCAGCGTGAGCCGAGGGCGCGGTGATCGGGTCATGACGATTCATTTTACGCGCATTCCAGGCTGCGCACCGGCATCGGGTGTAAGCAGGAAGATGCCTGAAGTTTTGCTCTCCACGCTGCTTTCAACGCTTGAGGCGGCAAGCACCATCCCCTCGCTGATGCCGAACTTCATCTTGCGCGGCGCCAGGTTGGCGACCATCACCGTCATGCGTCCGACCAGTTGCGCCGGGTCATAGGCTGATTTTATTCCGGCGAATACCTGGCGCGGTTTGTCTTCCCCGATGTCGAGCGCGAGGCGAATAAGTTTCTCGGCACCCTCGACGTGGCCGGCATCGACAATGCGTGCGATGCGCAGATCGACCTTCATGAAGTCATCGATACTGAGCGCCTGCTCTCCTCTCCCTGCGGGATAGGGGCTGGGGGTAAGGGCCACAGCCGGTGTAGCAACGCTTTCCCCAAGGGCTGCAAGAATGGTCTCCAGAACGCCTTCGGTCTCCTGAAGCATTTCATTGTTCCAGAAGCGCAAAACGCGGATATTGGCGACGGCCAGTACGCGGGTGCGCTCGTTGTCGTAGAGACTGGCATCAGCATGCTGGCCACCGTCGAGTTCTACGGCGAGCATCGCTTCCTGGCAGAAGAAGTCAAGGATGTAACGCTGACCCTGGCCAAGATCGAGCGGATAATGACGACGGAATTTTGCGCCAGCGAGTTGGCGATCACGCAGCAGTCCCCAGAGCAACGCTTCTGCATCGGTTTGGCCGTAACGCAGAGTGCGTGCGCGAGTGATCAGATCCGGGGCCAGGGGTGGTTTGTGTGCCCTCCCTTGCAGGGCGCATTCGGCCTGGCCAGCCGGAATCACTCGATTGGCACGGAGCATGCTCCGTGAATTTCCACTCTCGCTCTCCGGCCCCTGGGGAGGGCAGGCAGGCGCGATTGCCGTGGCAGGGGCCAGCGACTCCGTGCTGGCTTCAACGAGGGCCGTGATCTGTTTCGGATCGATGCGTGTCATGAGATGTTTGTAGGGGTTGATGGTGTGACCTGCGGGCAGCGGTGTGGCGGCATCGCTCCAGGCGAGCGGGGCGATGCCGAGGAAGGCCTCGACGGCTTCGGCGACCTTGGGCAGCACCGGTTTTAGGTAAAGCGTGAGCAGTCTGAAGGCTTCGATGGCTTCCGAACAGGCGGCATGAAGTTCGGTTTCACGCCTTTCCTGCTTGGCGAGTTCCCACGGTTTGCGTTCATTGACGACGACGTTGGCGGCATCGGCCAGCGCCATGACCTGGCGCATAGCGTGGCCGTAGTCGCGCGCTGCATAGGCTTCGGCGATGCTCACGGCCGCTTGGCGCATGGGTTCTAGCCAGGCGACCTGGGTGGCGGCCAGCTTGCCGTCAAATTTCTTGCCGATGAAGCCGGCACAGCGACTGGCGATGTTGACGTATTTGCCGACCAGATCCGAATTGACGCGCGCGGCGAAATCCTCGAGGTTGAGGTCGATGTCTTCCATCGTGCTGTTGAGTTTTGCGGCGTAGTAGTAGCGTAGCCACTCGGGGTTGAGCCCTTGGTGCAGATAGCTTTCGGCGGTGATGAAAGTGCCGCGCGACTTTGACATCTTGGCGCCATTGACGGTCAGGAACCCATGCGCAAAGACGCTCGTCGGCGTGCGATAGCCGGCGTGTTCGAGCTCGGCCGGCCAGAACAACGCGTGGAAGTAAAGGATGTCCTTGCCGATGAAGTGGTAGAGCTCGGTCCGGGAATCGGGCTTCCAGTATTCGTCGAAGTCGATGCCTTGCCGTTCGCACAGGTTTTTGAACGAACCCATGTAGCCGATCGGTGCGTCAAGCCAGACGTAGAAATACTTGCCCGGCGCATCGGGTATCTCGAAGCCGAAGTAGGGGGCGTCGCGCGAGATGTCCCAGTCGGTGAGCCTGTTTTCGCCCGCATTGTCGTTCGCGTTGTTGTTATACCCGAGCCATTCCTGCATCTTGTTGGCCGCTTCCGCCTGCAGGCGGCCGGGTTCACGCGTCCAGCGGCGCAGAAAGCTTTGGCAGCGCGGGTCGGAGAGCCTGAAAAAGTAGTGTTCGGAGTGGCGCAGGACAGGTTTGGCGCCGGAAATGGCCGAGTACGGGTTCTTCAGATCGTTGGGTGTGTAGGCCGCGCCGCAACTCTCGCAGTTGTCGCCGTATTGATCCCTGGCGCCGCACTTCGGACATTCGCCCTTGATGAAGCGGTCGGGCAGGAACATCAGCCTGACCGGGTCGTAATACTGCTCGATTTGGCGCTTCTCGATCAGGCCGACAGCTTTCAGGCGAGCATAAATGGCGTTGGCACACTCGCGAGTTTCATCGGAGTGCGTGGTGTAGAAATTGTCGAAAGCGACATGGAAGCCGGCGAAATCGCGCGCATGCTCGCCGTGCACTCGCTTGATCAGCGCCTCCGGCGTGATGCCGTCCTTTTCGGCGCGCAGCATGATCGGTGTGCCATGCGTGTCGTCGGCGCACACGTACCAGCAGTCGCTGACTTTGTCCCTGGGCTGCATTTTCTGGAAGCGCACCCAGATGTCGGTCTGGATGTATTCGACGAGATGGCCGAGATGGATGGCGCCGTTGGCATAGGGCAAGGCCGAGGTGACGAGGATTTTGCGTGTCATGGGGTGTCCGCGGCATTACGGTTTTCGGGGAAAAATCTGAGGGTAGTCACGATCGTGGGAACTACAGCTTCCGGCATTCTACCAAAACTGGGTCGAATTTATGGAGCGTTGGCAGCTAACTCGGGTGCCATTAAAACCGACAAGTGTTTGGCGAGCGGGATATTGCCTATACAGAATACAATGATCGTCATGGAACAAAACCTGTAGTGGTACCCGTTTTCAAGACAGTAGTTCAAGCGGTGCGCAGATAGGAAGGAAGATCAGGGCTCGCAGTTTACCAGCGCAACCTTCACCGGATGCTGGAACGTGAAAGCTTGGTCATTCGCAGGGATGGGCGGGATCGCGCAGGATCAAAAGGCAACAGCAAAAGCAAGGGCAACAGCAAAAGCTACGTTAACGGTAAAAACCAAAGCAACGGCTAAATCGGGGGTATCGTTGTCCAGATGCACGCTAATTAATATGCAAAGCTTAAACTAGTCAGGATTTGTCTAGACCATGAGATCCACTTTACACGTATGGGTGTCGAAAAAATTTACACTTGGAACAGTCAAGCATCAAGAAAGGCGCGCTGTAGTTTGCCAATACTTTGTTTATTATGAACTATTATAAAAAATATTTTTCAGGCACGAACTTTGCTCATGATTGGCACAAGGGTTTATTGTTTCACGCTTAAATAAACTCCCACTAAACTCACATTAAACTTTAAAGGAGAATCCTGTGAAATATTTTAAACTGTCACATATCACCGCCGGACTGCTTGCGCTGAGCGCTGGACTTGCGCAAGCTGGCGTGGTGACTACTTGGTCCGTTGATGTCAACTCCAAATTCGATCCCACCTCAATCGTTTCCACACTCGGACCTGTAACCGCACCCGGAGTCTTCCCCAACGTCCAGATCAGCAACGCTGACCGGACGCTCCGGTGGGGTAACCCCGCTACCCCGAACGGGCAAAGCGGATTGGACATTACCTTTTCGCCCATTACGACGATGGTTAACACGAATGGCCCTGCCGTGGCCAACATCGCGGTGACCCACCTAAATCAGCCGATCTTTGCGCCTTCGCTGGATCGCGTCAATATCATGTCTTCCCTCACGCTGACCCCCCTGGTGCCATCGAAGCCGGGTCTCCCGCCGGAAACGTTGATATTCGGCATCAACTTCCTGGAAACGCCGAATCAACCTGCCTCAGGCATATGTGCCGACGGCGGGGCGAATGGTGTTGGGGTTAATCAGTTCGGTTGCGCGGACATCTTCGTCATTGAGGGGACTTCGCTCAACTTTTTCTTCGATTACGACATTGGTGACGGGATAATGCAGCAGTACTTCATCAGCTTCTTCGAACAAACTTCGGGCTTGAATCCGCTCCCGGCGGCGGCCTGCCTTGCGGCAACGGGCAGCAGTGCCCCTTGCCTGGGTTTCGAGACTCGCGAGGGATTGAATACCACGGTGAGGTTCGCCGCGCGGATCACCACCGAGCGTATTGGCGTTCCCGAACCGGGCTCACTGGCACTGGCGGGTTTGGGTTTGGCCGCATTGGGCGGGTTGGGACGTCGCCGCAAGACACTGCAGGCCTAAGCGCTTGTCATAACCGGGAGCCCAGACCGGGTTTCCCGTACAAATGCCCTCTACGACAGAGGGCATTTTTTTTGGGTGCGCCCGGCAGGGCGCACTTACTTGGAGGTGAAATTCCTCTACTCGCCCGACAAGGGGAAGAGTTAGCTGAACGGCATAGGTGTTGTTAGCTACTGAGCATCCCAACCCCGCGCGCGGGCAAGGCGTTCCTTAAGAAACAAGGGGCAGTTTGGCATGCTGAAGGTGGCCGCTGGGTGGCCACTTGGGGTACAAG
>JAYSZS010000377.1:0-30301 GCA_043737935.1 Propionivibrio sp.
GCCGTAGCGTCTTTTCTGAGCTGCCTGTCCGGCAGTGAAGACGGCTTGGTGGCTATGGTGTTGAGGGGTTGTTTTCTGAGCTGCCTGTCAGGCAGCTCAGAAAAGCTCGGGTGGTGTGTGTTCACGTTCTGCCTTCTTCACTGCCGGACAGGCAGCTCAGAAAACAACCCCTCAACACCATAGCCACCAAGCCGTCTTCACTGCCGGACAGGCAGCTCAGAAAAGACGCTACGGCACCAGCCAGACGCTACGGCACTTCACTGCCGGACAGGCAGCTCAGAAAACCACCACCCTGGCCACCACCCTGGCCACCACCTTCACTGCCGGACAGGCAGCTCAGAAAAATTTGTTTCGCGACCATGACACACAAGCGGTCTTCACTGCCGGACAGGCAGCTTAGAAAAATAACGAGTGCCGAACAAGCGGATTTTCCGCCTTCACTGCCGGACAGGCAGCTCAGAAATTATCCCATAAAAGGCATGACACAAACTGTGCCTTCACTGCCGGACAGGCAGCTCAGAAACAGTCGAAACCATCGATACGACGATCGCAATCCTTCACTGCCGGACAGGCAGCTCAGAAAAATACATTGGCCCCCGGCTCCCAGAGGGCTGTCTTCACTGCCGGACAGGCAGCTCAGAAATGGTAGGCAGGGCTCGCGCCTCACCTGGTAGGCTTCACTGCCGGACAGGCAGCTCAGAAATAGCACCAGGCAGGGCTCGCGCCTCATCTAGCCTTCACTGCCGGACAGGCAGCTCAGAAAGATGACGGTATGGCATAAACGCACCCTGCGGTCTTCACTGCCGGACAGGCAGCTCAGAAATTCAAAAAATGTTGCGGGAAAATCCGCTGGTTCTTCACTGCCGGACAGGCAGCTCAGAAATCGTTGAACACCTTGAATCCGTCAGATTCACCCTTCACTGCCGGACAGGCAGCTCAGAAACTACCGCACCGCGCCCGACGTTCGGCCTGTTCCTTCACTGCCGGACAGGCAGCTCAGAAAAGCATGGTGTAGATCGTATCGAGCGAGCTGTCCTTCACTGCTGGACAGGCAGCTCAGAAAAATAAACAGATCCCGCGCTCAATGGCCTGATCTTCACTGCCGGACAGGCAGCTCAGAAAAAACAGGAGCGATCAATGGACTGGAACAAAGTCTTCACTGCCGGACAGGCAGCTCAGAAAGACTGCGGTAGATTCTGACTGCTCGTCAATCCCTTCACTGCCGGACAGGCAGCTCAGAAAATAAGCGAATGGCCAACGGCAGGAAGCAAATCTTCACTGCCGGACAGGCAGCTCAAATTCAAACACTTTCAACGCAGCGAACGTATGGAAATGCTCTTCATTTTCTAATCCTGGTTTTTCCTGGATGAATGTGTCAATGACATTGAGCCGCCCGTGGCTTGTCGGGTATAGTCTGCGCACCACCTCACTGGAATTTTCCTTATGTCCGATCAGACGGCGAATACCACGCCTGACCACCGCCTGACGGTGGCGGAAGTTCTCGGTTTGCTGGTGGCTGACGGTATCCTCGCCAAACCCGAAGCGGATGGCCTGATTGCAGAGTTTCGCCTGAAGCGTCTGACGGCACATCCGCTGGTCATCGTTGCCGACCAGAAGTGGAAATCGCTGCTGCCGCCCAATCGCGCCCTGACGCTGGATGACCTCGGAGAATGGCTGGCCGGCAAGGTCGGACTCGAGTATTACCACATCGATCCGCTTAAAATCGACTTCACGGCGGTGACCGATGTCATGTCGAGTGCCTATGCGACGCGCTTTGGCATACTCCCGGTGCAAGTGACCGCGCAGGAAGTGGTCTTTGCGACAACCGAGCCTTTTCTGCGCGAATGGGAAAAAGAGATCCTGCCGATTGTCAAAAAGAAAATTCGGCGGGTGATCGCCAGCCCGGTCGATGTGGCACGCTTTCTGGTCGAGTTCTACAACCTCGCGCGTTCGGTCAAAAAGGCGTCGCAACAGGGCGGGCAAAGCTCGGGGCTTTCTTCGTTCGAGCAACTGGTCGAACTGGGCCGAACCAATCGCCAGTTCGATGCCAACGACCAGCATATTGTCAATATCGTCGACTGGCTCTGGCAGTATGCCTTCGAACAGAGAGCCAGCGATATTCACATCGAACCGCGGCGCGAACTCGGTATCGTGCGTTTCCGTATCGACGGCGTGCTGCATCAGGTTTATCAGATACCGATGAGTGTGATGGCGGCGATGGTCAGCCGCATCAAGATTCTGGGTCGCATGGATCTGGTTGAAAAACGTCGTCCGCAGGATGGGCGCATTAAGACGCGAACAGCCGACGGGCAGGAGGCCGAGTTGCGTCTGTCGACCCTGCCGACAGCGTTTGGCGAAAAAATGGTGATGCGGATTTTCGACCCCGAAGTGTTGGTCCGCAACTTTACCGATCTCGGTTTTTCCGAGGAGGATCAGGTGCGCTGGAAGTTGATGTCGGAAAGCCCCAACGGCATCATTCTAGTCACCGGCCCTACCGGTTCGGGCAAAACGACAACGCTCTACTCGACGCTCAAGCAGTTGGCTACGTCGGCCGTCAACGTGTGTACGATCGAGGATCCGATCGAAATGGTCGAGCCGGCGTTCAACCAGATGCAGGTACAGAACGCCATCGAGCTTGATTTTGCCCAGGGCGTAAGGGCGCTGATGCGGCAGGATCCGGACATCATCATGGTCGGCGAAATCCGCGATCTGGAGACCGCCGAAGTGACCATCCAGGCGGCATTGACCGGCCACCTGGTACTATCCTCGCTGCATACCAACGACTCCCCGTCGGCGGTAACGCGCATGCTCGATCTGGGTGTCCCGTCTTATCTGATCAGCGCCACGGTGCTTGGTGTCATGGCCCAGCGACTGGTGCGCGTGCTGTGTCCCAGTTGCAAAAAATCGAGTCCGGCCAGTGCCGAGGATGAGTCGATGTGGAACCGTCTCGTTGCCCCGTGGAAGGCCAATCGTCCAGCCCAGTTCCACCATCCGGTGGGCTGTCTTGAATGCCGCATGACTGGCTATCGCGGGCGTGTCGGCGTTTATGAAATCCTCATGCTGTCGCCGGACATGAAACAGGCGATCAGCGATAACGCCGATGTCGCCAAGATCCGCGATCTGGCGTACCGCGAAGGAATGAAACCCTTGCGCATCTCCGGCGCGATGAAAATTGCCGCCGGAATGACCACGCTGGCCGAAGTGTTCAAGGTCGCACCGCCGTCCGAGCGGGCCTGATTTTCGGGAATTCCATTACTCTTGATCGCTTGATAGTCTGGAGCGGTCTACAGCGTATGTGCCTGAGAGCAATAATTTATACGGCTCTTCATGTGCATGTGCTGAAGATTGCCCAGTCATGCGCCTTGCAGGGTGTCAAATAATAAAAGGTGCCAGCAGCGCATTCATTGGCTCGAAAATGAATGGATGTTGTCTTTTTTGTTTCGCTTCGGAAATTTTTACACTTGCTGCCTTGCCGGCTATGGGTTTGCTGTTATATGGCATAAATATTGCTAATGACATTGGGCGAAAATTTTTTCGCCCTTAAAAGAACAGGAAAAATCATGATTGCAATGAAGAAAGTTGCGGCAGCGCTGGCGACCGCCGGCCTGCTGACCAGCGGCGTGGCGCAGGCGGCGCTCATCGACAGGGGCGGCGGGCTGCTCTACGACGACGTGCTCAACGTCACCTGGCTGCAGAACGCCAACTACGGCGCCGGTTCCAGCTACGACAACGGCTTAAGCAATACCGATGGCCGCATGACCTGGGCCAGTGCCACCGCTTGGGCCGACAACCTGAGCTTTCACGACAGCGTGCGCAACATTAATTACAGCGACTGGAGACTGGCAGCCAACACGCCGGTGGGCGCAATCTTTAACCACACCTATGCTACCGACGGCAGCACCGATATTGGCTACAATATTACCAGCCCGCACAGTGAACTGAGCTACATGTACTACGTCAACCTCGGGCTGAAGGGTGCTAACTCCCCCGGAGGCGTTTCTCTACCGAATTTTGGCGTTTTTGGCAATGGCACGACCGGAGGTCAGAACGATGTCGGCCCGGTCAAGAATTTGTAGTCCTATGCTTACTGGTCGGGTACGGCCAACGCTTCGAATGCCAACCAAGCGTGGTACTTCGGTACCAACGTTGGCAACCAGAGCAACTTTAGTCCCAAGAGCAATGAGTTCTATGCTTGGGCGGTTCGCCCCGGCGACGTCGCCGCCGTGCTGGAAACCGAAACATATGCCTTGCTGATGGTTGTTGGGCATGGTAGCGAAGCGGCGGCGTTGGTTCTTCGCTGCTTCGTGAGCTTCGACTCTTTCGGGGGTGCAGGGGGCGGTAGCCCTCTGCTGAGTTGACTGAACGCTCATGCAAAAATCTGCGGAACAGTTCCCGCCATTCGACGAGTTGTTCGCGACTTCCGGCCAGTAGCACAAAATCGTAGCAGTAGCGCGCCGCGATTACCGGCTGGTGCGCCGGCGCGTGCTCGGAAATTGATATGAGCGGATGCACCAGTTCGAGCGGAAGCTGGTTAAAGCCGGGACGATGGCCACACGCTATGCGTTCAACGCCGAAGTTCTTGACGCACTGGCCGCGACACTGGCGTTCTGTCTTGGACATTTCGGCAAAGCAAGCGCTCGGCGTCTGTGCGGCGCAGCAATATCGCTATTTCAGCGAGTTGTTCCCCGATGACGTGGTGTTTATGCAGGTCAGGGCCTTCTGTGAGTTTTACGTAGCCCGACAAACCGTTGCTCCTGATGCTGGGCCTGGCCTCAAGTCGATGCGGCCAACACGGCGCGGGGTGCGCATGGGCTTCCCGCTGGCGCAATGGCGAGAACGCTTGCACAGCCTGTTGCGGCAAGGCCACTCGGTGTTACTGGTGGCCGAAACCGGGAAAAATAGTCAACGTCTCTGGGAGTGCTTGCCGCTTGCTCGCTGGGTAATGAACATGCGGAGAAGTGTGTAAATGCATACGGCAAGTGCTACCAACAACAGCTAAACGAGCGCCAAAAGCGCTCCGCCAACAGGCCGGCATTGGCGCCGTCGCAATCAATGGCGCAGTCAAAATCGATTGAGTCTGAAGATCCTCCCGAATTTTCAATTATTTTTTGTTGATGAAACAACTTTGGCCGAGTAAAGTAATGATTCCTTACTTTCCATAGAGGCGGCGATGTTAGCTAAAATGACTTCCAAAAATCAACTCACCTTGCCCAAAGCGCTTGTGTTGAAGGTTGGTGCTACCGAATATTTTGATGTGGAGGCCCGTAATGGGCAACTGGTGTTGACCCCCGTTCGCATTCAGCGCGGTGATGTTGTCCGGGCGAAATTGGCCGAGTTGCATTTGAACGACGCCGATATAGCCGATGCCGTGGCGTGGGCGCGAACGCCAAAATGAGTCCTGCCAGAATTCCGCCACGCGTTGTGGTGGATACCTATGTGGTGTTGTCGGCCTTGGTGTTTAGTGGTGGGCGTCTGGAAACGTTACGCAGCGCATGGCAAAGTGGTCAATATGTGCCTCTGGCGAGCAGCAAAACGGTGAGCGAATTGATTCGGGTGTTGGTGTATCCCAGGTTTAAACTTTCGGCTACAGACCGGCAGGAGTTGCTTGCTGATTATTTGCCTTACTGCACCACCGTGAGTTTGCCGGAGATTTTGCCAAGCTCAATTCAGTGCAGGGATGTAAATGATTTGCCCTTTTTGCATTTGGCGCTAGCTGGCAAGGCGGACTTTCAGGTCAGTGGGGATGCCGATTTGTTAAGCCTTGCGGGGTCGTTCGTTTGCCCGATTGTGACAGCGGAAGAATTTATCCGGCGTTGTTTGTCATGAGCCGACACCGATGTTGCGCAACGTCTTTTTCAGCATTCCAGAAATGCCCGACGAAGGATCAATGGCGAGGATCAAGGGTCAGAATCCATTGATCCGTGGAGCGGGCATGGAATGGCGATCTACAGGTGATGTTCGCTGAGCGCAAGCACTGATGCGGCTGTCCGCGGGTATAGGCTGAAGATCGCCTATCCATGCCTGTTGCGGGGCATCAGTAGCGAAAACTGCCCTGGCTGAACGGCGGCCAGCGGCCGACCAGGCTTTCCAGTAGTTCCAGTTCTGCGTCGCTGTGGTTGGTCACCGAGGCATCAACCATCATCGGCTTCGACGCGCCATGGTGAATATAGAGCGTATGAGCGTGATGCCTGGTTTCGATGCGCTCGATGCGATTCGGGTCGGCCAAGGGAATCAGGTCAGCCTCGCCGTAGCACAGGCAGGAATACACCCGCCCGGGTTCGGATTCGATGTAGCAACCGGTACCGCGAATGCCGATGGTGGCCGTAGCCGTCACCAGTTTCTTGCGGCCCTTGCGAAATACCGAAAGGATTTTGCCGGTCAGAACGCGCAATACTTCTACGCTGACACCGGAGAAACTGACCGTGCTGTTCTCGCGTTGCAGGTAGGCATCCTGCCCGATTACGTAAATGGCTTCGCTGCCAGCGTCAGTGATGACGGTGTCCCCCGTACCGACGGCCATTCCAGGGCGTCCCGGCTGGCCGTTGATGGTGGCATTCCCCGTCACCTTCCGGGAGCAATGGGTTTCGCATCATTGGCCAAGGCTTTGCTGATCAGGCCGGTAAATCCTGCGCTGCCAAGCAGGCTGGCGGCGGCGAGTTTCTTGAGTGCTTCACGCCTTAGCTTCGAGTTCATCGAAAGTCCTTTGCGAGTAGGATCCGATCAGCATCCGGCGGCGCGCCGGACGCACTCAAGATACTGCTCGCCGTCCAGCGTACCGCCGTCGCGCTGGGCACGCCAGAGCGTTTCGCCCAGACACTCAAGGATCGCGTGTTCTGCCTGATGCACGTCAAGACGGGTACGTAAGTTCTGGTAGGCGGCGCGAATTCCCAGCGGCTGATCGATGCTGATCTGATCGGCGATGGCCAAGTGCAAGGAGAGATGAAGAAAGGGGTTCATCTGACCGCTTTCGGGCGTGAACTCCTGCTCGACGGCAGTTTGCGGGTTTTCCAGCAGGGCGTGGTATTCCGGGTGCTGTTCGATCAGGTCGGCAGCCGTCGCCTCGGCGCCTTCGAGCACCAGGCGCTCGCGGTGTTTGCGCCAGGATTCGCAGAAAAAAACGCGAACCTGCTCACGTGAGGGATTGAACATGGGCTTTCTGTACGTGCTTGCTGACCAGTGCGGTAACAACGGCGTTCTGCAACTGGCGGTTGAAGTAATGCGTTGTGCTGGTGGTGGGTGCAATCTGGCCGGTACCGTAGGTGCCGAGTATGGGCAGCCTGGGGAAACGCTCGCGCAGGATGTCGAGGTCGCGGTCTTCCCCACCGTAAAAATAGGGACCACGGCCAATGCACGAAAACATCAGGGCACAGGCCGGAGTGGTGGCGATTTCCGTTTGTTCGCTCTTAACGGCCAGGCGCTCAAGCATTTGCCGCATGTCGGCTTCAGCCGCGATCGGTTGCCGGATGGCCCAGGCCAGGTACTGTCGTGGCGCGACGCGTTCGGACAGTGTCAGCGAATTGTCGGCGTTGGCGGCGATGATGGCGATCGGCCGGTAGCGGCCCTCGGCCAGCGCGTTGCTGGCGTCGTTGGCGTCATCAATGAGCACGGCGCTAAGCTGATGAAAGTGCTGTGTTACATGCTGACGAAGGTCGGGCGGCAGCAGCCGGCTCAGGCTTTTTAAAGCGGCATGACCGCCGATTTTTTCCAGATCGTAGCCCTTGCTGCTGTTTACCGGCTGGGCTTCGCCGAGCAGTTGCAAGCCACTGGAAACACCGATGTCGACATCGGCGCCCAATAGTTGGACGCTACAGCGCTGTTGCTCGCTCAGGCGGCTCTGTTGCCAGACGGGGGCTTCAACGACTCCTGCACTGGCGGCAAAATTGCCGCTGAAAATTCCACCAAAGCGCGTTCCGGAATCGCTCCAGTCCGACGGGAAGGAGCCGCCGGCGTAGCTTAGTAGTGGCGGCTTGCCAGCCTCCGGGTGACCGAGCGAAAGACCACGGCCCAAAACCATGACGGCCGCCGCAGGGCGATCAAGAGCCCAGCCGGATTCGGTCAAAACACCGGAGGCAATGCCGCCGGCGACCTGCGTGCACTGTGCCGCACGGGCAACGGCCGTGATGGTTTGCTGGGCGTGACGGGCAAACTCCGGGGTCAGGAAAAGCAGCACGCCGTTGGCATGGGTCAGCCCGGCCTTGACCAGCGCCTGATGAATCGCCTGTTCAGCGAGATGGGGCAGCGGGTCGTTGCCGGTAACGAGGGCGGTGGCGACGGTCATTGGTTGATCAGTGGCAAGTTAACTTCAAGTGCCTTACCACCAGGTCACCAAGAACACCAAGGAGCACCCAGTCTTTGCTTCATGATTTTCTTGGCGGAACCTGGTGTTCTTGGTGACTTGGTGGTGAGATTTTTTCCTTGTATTCGCACAGGTCGGCGATGGCGCAACGCCAGCACTCCGGCTTGCGCGCCTTGCAAACGTAGCGTCCGTGCAGGATCAGCCAGTGATGGGCATCCCGCTTGTACTCTTCCCGGACCGATTTTAGCAGCTTGAGTTCGACGGCAAGCGCTGTTTTACCGACTGCGATCCTGGTCCGGTTGGCAACGCGGAAAATATGCGTGTCGACGGCGATGGCCGGTTCGCCGAATGCCGTGTTGAGCACTACGTTGGCAGTCTTGCGCCCGACGCCGGGCAGCGCTTCGAGGGCTTCCCGATTTTGTGGTACCTCGCCGCCATGACGCTCAATGAGCTGCCGGCAAGTGGCGATCACATTCTTCGCCTTGGTCGGATAGAGGCCGATGCGCCTGATATAGTCGGCCAGCCCGGCTTCGCCAAGCGCGAATATGGCCTGCGGCGTTGGCGCATCGGCAAACAGCCTGGGCGTTGCGAGGTTGACGCTCTTGTCGGTGGCTTGCGCCGAGAGGATAACGGCGACCAGCAACTGGAAAGTCGTCGCGTATTCAAGCTCGGTCGTCGGTTCCGGATTGGCCGCGCGCAGACGCTTGAAAATTTCGGCGCGCCGGGCCGGATTCATTGCGTTCGCATTTTCCTAAGCGCCAGCCGCAGTGGCCGGCTGCGGTGAGTGGCGTTGCCGGCGTGCGGCGGCGCGCGCCTCGATCCAGTTTTTCCAGGCAATCAGGCAACCAAGCAGGATAAAGGCGCCAGGAGGAAGTATGGCGAGCAGCAAACCGGGGTAGTCCTTGGGCAGCAGTTGCAGGGCTTGCAGGCCGGGGAAAACCATGTCGATTCCCGAGAAAAGCGTGCCGCCGCCGATCAGTTCGCGCAAACCACCGAGCAGGGCCAGCGTCCACAGCATGCCAACGCCCATGAAAATGCCATCGAACATGGATTGCAGCGGCGGGCTCTTGTTGGCAAAGGCCTCGACGCGCGCCAGCACGATGCAGTTGGTGACGATCAGCGGGATGAAGATGCCAAGCACCAGATACAACTCGTGCAGATTGGCATTGAACAGCAGATCGATCACCGTGACCAGCGCAGCGACAATCAGGATGAATACCGGAATGCGGATCTCGTGCGGAATCAGGAAGCGTAAGCTGGAAACGGCCAGCCCCGAGATGGCCATGACAATGATCGTGGCCAGCGACAGCATCACCCCATTGACCAGGTTGGTGGTGACCGCCAGCAACGGGCACAGGCCAAGAATCTGGATCAAGCTGGTGTTCTTTGTCCAGACGCCACTGGCGGCGATCTCTCTGAATTCGTCATGGGTCATCATGTATTCCTCATATTACTATCTCAGTCCTCAGTCCTCAGTTTACTGAGACTGAGATGCAAAAAACTGCTCGCGGTTCTCGGCCACATACAAGGCCGCCTTGCGTACCGCCTTGATCACGGCGCGTGGTGTCACGGTGGCGCCGACCATCGAGTCGAAGCGACCGCCATCCTTTTTTACCTTCCATGCGCGCTCGTCGATGGACATTGGCGTCAGTCCGTCAAACTGGGTGATCCACGGGTGTTCCTTGTTTTTATCCTTTTTCGGATCGATATAGTCGCCCAGTCCCGGCGTCTCCTTGTGCTGCGTCACGCGCACGCCGAGCAATTCACCGTCGGCACCAAGAGCGATGAGCAGGCGGATCTTTCCGGAGTAACCGTCGGGGGCGGCTGCCTCAAGCACCAGCGCACTGGGTTTGCCGTCCTGGCGTGCGCGATAGGCCGTCGAAACATCGTCCAGCCCGAGCGCGGCAGTCGGAGCGATTTGTAGCATGTCTTTTAGAAGATCGTTGTCATAGCGTTTTCGCGGTAGAACTTCGTCGATCAGCTTCATTTTTTCTTCAGCCGTCGCCGCCTCGATCGTCGGGCGCGTCCATAGATAGGCCGCCGACAGCAGGCCGGTAAAGATGGCGACGAAGATGAACAGGATGATCGCCGTGCGCACAGCCATTTTGCTTGCGGTGGGTGGTTTTGCCGGGTTCCTCATGGCTTGCTTTTCATGCCAAAGATGGGGGGCTGCGTGTACAGATCGATCAAGGGTACGCAAATGTTCATCAGCAATACGGCGAAAGCCACACCATCCGGGTAGCCGCCAAAGACACGGATCAGGTAGGCCAGGGCGCCGGCAGAGAGTCCGAAGATCAGCTTGCCTCGGGGTGTCGTACAGCCGGAAACCGGGTCGGTCACGATGAAGAAGGCGCCGAGCATCGAGCCGCCTGAGAAAAGGTGGAAGACCGGATTGGCGAACTGAGCCGGATCCCACAGCCAGAGTGCGCCGGAGAAAAGAACGATACCGGCGATGAAGGCGAAGGGGGTGTGCCAGGTGATGATCTGCCGCTGCCAGAGCCACAGGCCGCCGAGCAGATAGGCGACGGCAACCCATTCCCAACCCTTGCCGGCAAAATAACCGAAGCGGTGTGCATCGGACAGAATGGTCGCCACGGTGGTATGTTCTTCGCCCAGCTTGAGCGCGGTTTTCAGAGCGTCGAGCGGGGTAGCGCCGCTCATTGCATCGAGGCGGGGCGCCGTGCCAAAGACCAGCGCCAGTTGTTCGGAAAAACCGGCTTGCCGATCGAGCGCAGGCCACTGCGACATCAACGCCGGGAAGGAAACGATGCACACGGCAAAGGCGATCATCGCCGGGTTGAACGGGTTCTGACCGAGTCCGCCGTAGAGGTGCTTGGCAACGACGATGGCAAACAGCGAACCGACGACAATCAGCCACCAAGGGGCGAGTGGCGGGAAGGACAGCGCGATCAGCCAGGCGGTGACGATGGCGCTGCCGTCGCCGAGAAAGAGGCCAAGCGGCTTGTTGAGCAAGCTGAGCATGAAGGCTTCGGCGAGCAGCGAAGCCGCGGTGGCGATGGCGATCTGCACCACAACGATCGGTCCGATCAGCCAGACGTAGATGGCGATCCCCGGCAACAGCGCAGCCAGCACTTGCAGCATGACGCGCTGGACGCTGACGTTCTGGCTAAGGTAGGGCGGGGTGGTGAAGTTCATGGGTTTATTTAAACTCTTCTAACGCAGAGTTCGAAGAGACGCAGAGATCGCGGAGAAAAGAAATTGTTCATTGATGTTCTCTCTGCGAACTCTGCGTCTCTTCGATCTCTGCGTTGAGAGCGGTTTGTTCTTGCAGTGGCATCCGACGGGCTTCGATCTCGGCGATTTCCTTGCGCTGGGCGACCGTCAGCCCATCGGTGTTTTTCGGCTGCACGCTTTCACGTTGCTGGCGGGCGCGTTCTATGGCGGCGGCGATGGCGGCTTTTTTGGCTGCCCCGGCATCAACCTGGGCAGCGGCGACGGTGGTCACCGAAGCGTCACCCGACGGCGTTTCACTACTGGACTCGGCTGGGGCTTTCTTCACAGCCGCCTTGGCCGCAACGGCCTTGGCTAGACGCTCGGCTTTTTCGGCTTTCTCGCGCTCGTCGCGCTCGTTGCGCAGTTCGAAGCGCGCCTTGGCGGCATCGGCCATGTTCTTTTCCCGCTCGCGCGACCAGATCTCGCTCTTGGCAAAGCGGAAGTACTGCACCAGCGGGATGTGCGAGGGGCAGACATAACTGCAACAGCCGCATTCGATGCAGTCGAAGAGGTTGTATTCCTGTGTTTTGCCGAAGTTCCTGGCGCGGGCAAACCAGTACATTTCGAAGGGTTGCAACTCGTGCGGGCAGACTTCGGCACAGGCACCGCAGCGGATGCACGGCATTTCCGGTGCAGGCAGCGGAAAGAGTTTTGGCGAACCGGCAATGATGCAGTTGGTAGCCTTGACCAGCGGCGCGTCGAGGCCCGGCATTTCGAAGCCCATCATCGGGCCGCCCATCAGGTAGCGGTCGGTATCGGGCTTCGGCTTGCCGAGCGCGACGAAGTCACTGAGCGGGGTGCCGAGCAGCACGTCCCAGTTGCGCGGCTGTTCGACGTTGCCGGTCAGCGTCACAATGCGCGAAAGCACCGGTTCGCCGTGAGTGATGGCGCGCCAGGCGGTGTAGGCCGTCGCCACGTTGAAGCACTGCACGCCCATTTCAGGCGAACGCTTGCTGGCCGGGACTTCCTTGCCGGTCAGAACGCGGATCAACTGCTTGGCGCCACCCGCCGGGTAACGCGTGGGTACGGCGATGACCTCGAAGTTTTCGCCGAGTCTTTCAACGGCTGCTTTCATGGCCGAAACCGCTTCCGGCTTGTTGTCCTCGATGCCGATCAGCACCCGCCTGGCCTTGAGCAGGTCGCGGAAAATGCCCGAGCCGCGAACGATATCCTCGGCACGCTCGCGCATGAGAATATCGTCGCAGGTCATGAAGGGCTCGCATTCACCCCCGTTGATGATCAGTTCGTCCATCGGCACCGATTTTGCGGCGGCGAGTTTGGCATGGCTCGGGAATACCGCACCGCCGAGGCCGACCACACCCGAATCGCGCAGGATCTCGCGCACACGCTCGGGTTCAAGCGCCGTGTAATCGAGCGGCGTACGTTCGATCCACGCGTCCCGGCCGTCCGGCTCAATCGCCACCGAGAGCGTTGGCAGGCCGGAGGGGTGCGCGGCAACGCGCTCCTCGACCGCCAGCACGGTGCCGGAGGTCGGGGCGTGTACGGCCGAAGAAAGCCATTGGTCGGCACCGCCAATCAACTGACCTTTCAGAACACGTTCGCCGGCCTCGACCAGAGGATTCGGTTTGCCACCGATGCTCTGATGCAGCGGAACGATCAATAACGGGGGCAATGGCGCGATGCCGATCGGCATCTGTACCGACGGCGTCTTGTTGGTGTCGGGTTTGACACCGCCCTTGAATTTGAAAAGTTGCAGCATGGCTTAATTATCCAAACCACAAAAACTCAGAGGTGACCCTGGGAAATGCAGAGCGGTGTGGAGTTCACAGAGAAAAACACTGGGCTTCATCTGTGTTTTTGCAACTCCGCTTAGCCTAAGGGCGCCTTCGTAGTGCGTTTTCTTGCTCTTCATGCGACTCGTTTCAGTTCGACAACTGGATATTTCCATTTCCAGTTGTCGATGTTTTCATTGATATTTTCCATGTGGATACAATCCACCGGGCAGGGTTTGATGCATAGCTCGCACCCGGTGCATAACGCTTCGACGATGGTGTGCATCTGTTTGGCGGCGCCAACGATGGCATCCACCGGACAGGCCTGGATGCAGAGCGTGCAACCGATACAGGTCTGCTCGTCGATGATGGCGACCTGTTTCGGTTTTTCTTCCGTGTCGAGCGGCTTGACGTCGCGCCCGAGCAGGTCGGCCAGCTTGCGCACGCCTTCCATGCCGCCGGGCGGGCACAGATTGATTTCGGCTTCGCCATCGGCAATGGCTTCGGCGTAGGGCTTGCAACCAGGGTAACCGCACTGGCCGCATTGCGTTTGCGGCAGGATGGCCTCGATTTTTTCGACCAGCGGGTTGCCTTCAACCTTGAACTTGATCGAGGCGAAGCCCAGCGCGGCGCCAAGAACGAGGGCGCCAAGGGCCATGATGAGGATGGCGGTGAGCATCACTGGTATTTATCCAAACCGGCAAAGCCCATGAAGGCCAGGCTCATCAAACCGGCGGTGACCATGGCGATGGCTACTCCCCGGAAATAAACCGGTACGTCGGCGCCTTCGACGCGTTCGCGAATCCCGGCAAAGAGCACCAGCACCAGCGAGAAGCCGATGGCGCTTGCGGCACCAAAGAGCAATGACTCTACGAAGTTGTATTTGTTGGCGACATTGAGCAGGGGTACGCCGAGTACCGCGCAGTTGGTGGTGATCAGCGGCAGATAGATGCCCAGCACCTGATGCAGCAGCGGACTGGTTTTCTGGATCACCATCTCGGTCAACTGGACAATGGCAGCAATGGTGACGATAAACGAAAGGGTACGCAGGTATTCCAGCCCGAAGGGCGTGAGCATGAAGTGATCAATGACATAACTGGCGCCGGTGGCCACGGTGAGCACGAAAGTGGTTGCCGCACCCATGCCAAACGCCGTTTCCAGTTTTTTGGAAACGCCCATGAAGGGGCACAGGCCAAGAATTCTAACCAACACGACATTGTTGACGAGGACAGCGCCGATGATGATGAACAAATAATGGGTCATGGTTCGTGTGTCAAGGCAGGTGGCAAGGGCTAAAAAGGCGGCAAAGCCTAGAAATTATCCCCTTTTGGCGGTGGGCGTTCAACCATTCTTGCAGTAGCGCTATACATCCGGCGATCTGTTCGGGTTGTTTTATTTAGCAAGAGCGGCGGCGATCTCAGCGACCAGGCCGGGACCGCTGTAAATGAATCCTGAATAAATCTGCACCAGGCTGGCGCCGGCTTCCCTCTTGGCGAGCGCATCGGCGCCGCTCATGATGCCGCCGACACCGATGATCGGCAGCTCGCCGGCCAACGCGCCGGAAAGTTTTTTCAGTACCGCCGTCGAGCGTTCGAAAACCGGAGCACCCGAGAGCCCGCCGCTTTCCTCGGCGTTCGGCAGGCCCTGCACCCCATCGCGCGAAAGAGTGGTGTTGGTGGCGATGACACCGTCCATACGATGCTGGCGCAGCAGGTCGGCAATCGACTGGATCTGCGCGTCTTCAAGATCGGGGGCGATTTTCAGTGCCAACGGGACGTACTTGCCGTGCTTGTCGACTAGCCGGGTCTGCTCGGCCTTCAGGCAGCCGAGCAACGCGTCGAGCGCGTCGTCTTTCTGCAACTCGCGCAGATTTTTGGTATTCGGGCTGGAAATATTGACGGTGATATAGCTTGCCGCGTTATAGACACGCTCCAGGCAGATCAGGTAATCATCGACCGCCTTCTCGATTGGCGTGTCGAAATTCTTGCCGATGTTGATGCCGAGAATGCCGCCGCGTCGGGTGAATTGGGCTGTTGAGATATTGACCAGCAACTGCTCGACACCCTGGTTGTTGAAGCCCAGGCGATTGATCAGGGCCTGCCTTTCGGGGATGCGGAACATTCGCGGCTTGGGGTTGCCCGGTTGTGGGCGCGGCGTGACGGTGCCGATCTCGATGAAGCCAAAGCCGAGTCCGGCCAGCGCATCGACGTGTTCGCCATTCTTGTCCAGCCCGGCAGCCAACCCGACCGGATTGGGAAAAGTCAGCCCCATCACCCTGACCGGGTTGGCCGGAGGCGGTTTGGTCAGCAGACAGGCGATTCCAGCCCGGTTGATAAATTCGACGCCATTCATGCCCAGGCCATGGGCGATTTCGGGATCGATTGAAAAAAAGAACTTGCGGATCAGGGAGTAGAGCATCGCTGGATTTTACCTCAAGGATCAGACGACAACGGCAGTGGCCGGATCTTCGGCAATTGTTATTTGCACGCCATCAAGGGGCACTTTCCTTAAGCAGCGGGATCCTTTTGAGCGGATGCTCGCCGGAGTGTCCGGGTCAAGTCTTTGCCGGTTGGCTTGTGTGCGCGACGGCGCTCAGGCTATGCTTGGACTTTCGATGCTTGATCATTGTCAATTGATAGCGGAAGGCCCCCTTTCCATGCGACAGACCTCACGAGTCACTCCACCCAGCGTTGGGATTGCAAGCGTTCCGATCAGCGGTCTGCCGCTTGTCAACCTCGACGTAGATGATCTGTCGAACCAGGAGGCCGTCTCTGGCCCCGAGCTTTCGGCACTCGGGTCGGCAGGGCAACACCCGAAGGCCCGGCGTCATCTCAACCCCTCGTTCGAGAATTTCGAACTTTGAGGCTTTCCGGTCAGACCACCGTGCACGGCTTCCCTCACCGATGGCCGCCTTGAGGAGACACCGGCTATGAGATCTGCTTTTGCGTTGCTCTCACTGCTCATTTGCGGACTCTCCCTCGCTGAGTCCTTTCCTTCGCTCGGCACCCCCAGCCCCTTGTCGGAGAAGCCGCAAATCGTTTCCGGCAGAGCCAGCTTCTACAGCAAAGCGTTTCATGGCCGGAAAACCGCTTCCGGAGAGCGCTATGCTCACGATGTCATTTCGGCGGCCAGCAATCGCTTTCCCATGGGCACGCTGGTGGCGGTTCGCCGTGTCTCGTCCGCCCGTTGCGTGGTGGTCAGGATCAACGACCGGATGGGACATCGGAGTCGGGTGGTCGACCTGTCGCGTGAGGCGGCCGTGCGTCTGGGGATGATTGACGCGGGAGTGACCGAAGTGGACGTTGTGCCGCTACCCAACTACCTGATCGGTCACGAACATGCGTGTTTGCTTGCCTTCCAGCCTCCGGTGCAGTTGCATGTCTCGTACGGGCAGGATCTGACCGACGCGAAGTGATGATTTGTCCACTCGAGACCTGCTAACTGCAACGCAGTTTTTTTTGCCCGCCTGTCGGGCGTCCGCAATTGCTGGTTTGCCAAACTCGGGAATACTCGTGCGTCGAGGAGGGGACGTAAGCGATTACCGTGTTTTACCGGAGGGGTGATGCTGCAAGAAATCGTTTGTAATGGACTTAGTCCAGTGACTAAACCAAGGACATCACGATGCTGACCGTCAATGTTCATGAAGCAAAACCCATTTCTCCAAGTTGCTTGAGCAGGCCCATGCCGGGCAGGAAATCGTCCTGGCCAAGGCCGGCCGTTCCCTATGCGCGGCCGATGCCGCTGGCGGCGTCTTCGGGCAAGCGTCAACCGGGTCGGCTGGCCTGTCGAGTCGATGCGGCTTTCTTTGATCCTTTGCCGGACGTCGATCTTGCGGCGTGGGAGGGAAAGTGAAATTGCTGCCCGATACCCATGCCTTGCTTGGGTGGTTTACCGATGCGCCTGAACTTCCTTGAAGGCGCGCGAAGCGATCGCCGACGAACGCAACCAGATTCTGGTGAGTGCGGCGAGCACCTGGGAACTGGCGACAAAGCATCGTCTCGGAAAATTCGAGCAGGCCGTTGAAGCCTTGTTTCGCTTCAACGAACTGGTTGCCGCCGACGGATTCGAGCATCTGCCCGTGAGTTACTTGCACGCCATCAAGGCGGGGAGCTATCCATTCGAACACCGGGATCCTTTTGCCCGGATGCTCGCCGCCCAGAGCGGACTCGAGGCGGCTACGCTGGTGACTTGCGACCCGGCGTTTCGAGGTTTTGGTGTAGCGGTCTGGTGGTAACACACCAGGCCGTAACATCGTTTTTCAACCTAGCAGCCTGTCGGACTTGATGGGTCGAAGCGAAAAAAGTGGGAAACGAGCGCAGTTTTTCACGGATTTCAAGCGAATAGTTGTTCTATTCACGCTGAAATACGGGGAAAAATGAGCCATCTTCCCTCTTTTTGCAGCCGACTTGGTCAAGTCCGACAGGCTGCTAGTCTCCAAGAACGAACCGATAACCGATACCGGCCTCGGTAATGAGGTGTCTGGGCATCGACGCCTCGGCCTCGATCTTCTTGCGCAGGTTGGCCATATGCACCCGCACGTAATGGGTGTCTTCGCCATGCCCTGGCCCCCAGACCATTTTCAGCAACTGCCGATGTGTCACCACCCGGTCGGGTTGCGCGGCCAGGTAAGTCAATAAACGGTACTCGATAGGCGTCAGGTGCACGGGCTGCCCGTTGCGCTCGACAACGCGACGGGTCAGATCGATGCACACCTCACCAAAGCGGATCTGGGGTTCGCCTGCGATGCCTTGTTGCATCTGGCGTCTCAATTGGGCGCGAACCCGGGCCATCAGTTCGCCGGCGCCAAACGGCTTGACCAGGTAGTCATCGGCACCGGCATCGAGCGCGGCGATCTTGTCGGCTTCGCTGCTGCGCGCCGATAGAACAATGACCGGAGAGGCCGACCAGCCCCGCAGGTCGCGGATGAAATCGATCCCGTCGCCATCGGGCAGGCCAAGATCGACGACGATGAGTTCCGGACGCCGCGTTCCGGCTTCGATCAGCCCCCGTTTGATACTGTCGGCCTCGAACGCCTCATGTCCTTCGCTTTCCAGCGCCATGCGGACAAAGCGCCGGATGTCGGCGTCGTCCTCGACGATCAATACCTTGGCCCTGATTTCACTCATTGCTGTGGCCTCACTGTAGCCGATTTCCCATCCATCCCATCCATTCCCTCCATCCCCTCCATCCCGGCAAACGCCACGCCCTCGTCCGGCATGCCGCCATCATCGCTGGGCGGTACGCCTCGCGGTAGAGTCAGGATGAAACTCGCTCCACCAATTGCTCGTGTCTCGCCACGAATTGTTCCGTCATGGGCCTGCATTATGGCGCGACAAATGGTTAGTCCCAAACCAACCCCAGGGGCCGCGTTTTCCTTTTTTCCACGTTCGAATTTTTCGAAAATGGCCTCTTCCCGTTTGTTCGGCAAACCCGGTCCGTGATCATCGACGGTGACCAGCACGCTATCGTTGTCAATGCGGGCGTCGATCTCGATCGGGCTATGCGCCGGGGTGTATTTGCTTGCGTTTTCCAGCAGGTTGACCAGTACGCGCTCGATCATGACGGTATCCAGGTGCAGCAAGGGCAGGTCGGGCGCAAGGTTCACCTTGAGCGGCCGCCCCTCAAGCAGCGCTGCGCAGGCCCCGAGTGCGCTGCCGACCACCTCCTCCAGTGGTTGCCATTGTCGATTAAGTTGGACGTTGCCTGACTCCAGGCGCGCCATATCCAGGAGATTGTTGACCAATGCATTCATTCGCATCGCTGAATTGCGCATTGACTCGATCACTTCCTGTTGCTGATGCGTAGGTGGTGGTTTCGTCAATAGCAGGGTATCCGCCAGTCCGATCAATGAAGCCAGAGGTGTGCGCAGGTCATGAGAGATGGCCGAGAGTACCGAATTGCGCAGGCGCTCGGACTCGATTTGCACCGTCGTGTTCTGTGCGACTTCAACATAATGCACGCGCTCCAGGGCAATGGCGATGAGCGAAGCGAAGGTGTCGAGAAGTTGCCGCTGTTCTGGGATCAGCAGACGATCCGCGTTGCGCATTTCGAGTGCCAGCACACCGCGCAGACGCATCGGCGCCTTTAGCGGCAGATAAAGGATGGGGCTGGCGGCCAGGGTGTCGGTGCCTTGTCCTGCCGTTTCCCCATGATCGAAGGCCCACTGGGCAATGCCCAGGTCAACGGCGGGCAAGCCCTTGGCCGAAGGCAGTGCCGCTTGTAGCTTGTCTTTGTCATCGATCAGCAGAAAAGCGGCCCTGGCGCCCAGTTCGGCCGCGATGAATCGTTCTCCGATTTCGGCGATCTGCTCGGGCATCAGCGCAGCGGACAGATCGCGGGACATTTCATAGAGCGAACGCACCCGCTGTTCCCGTCGCGTAGCGACCCTGGCCTGGTATTTGGCGCCGGCGGTAAGTTGGCTGGTGATCAGGCCGACCACCAGCATGACGGCGAAGGTCATCAGGTACTGCACATTGCTAACCGCAAAGGACAAGCGGGGGTTAACGAAGAAGAAATCGAAAATGGCCACCGAAAGGAAAGAAGCCAGCACGCCCGGCCCCCGGCCAAAGCGTACGCTGACCAGGACCACGGCAAGCAGAAAGATCATGACGATGTTGGGAAGATCAACAATCGGGAACACGACTGCTGCAAGGAGTCCGGCGAGGCCGCAGCCGAGAGCCGCCATGGTGTAGTCCGGCCACTGCTTGAAGGCACGGTCGACAATGTCCTGTCGATCCGGGCGGGTTTGCTCCCGTTCCCCTTCGGTGCGTGCGACCTGGATGACATCGAGATCGGGAGCGCGCTTGCCGACTCGGTCGGCAAATGAGCGGAACCAGAAACGCCATGGGCGGGGGTGATCGCGTCCGACAATAATTTTTGAAAGGTTGTGATCGCGCGCATAGTGAACCGTCACCTCATCGACCTCGGTACCGGACAAGGTTGCGGTCACGGCACCCAGATCCTCGGCTAGCTTGAGGTTGCGCAGGATACGATGGCGTTTGGCTTCCGGAAGGCGTTGCAGCGCCGGTGTTTCGATGTAAATGGCGTGCCACGGTACATCCAGTTGGCTGGCCAGGCGGGCGGCGGTGCGCACGATTTTTTCCAGGCCTTCACCGGGGCCGATGCAGGCCAGCAAGGAATCTCGCGTCCGCCAGACCGGGGCGACGAACTGATCGCGCCGGTATTGCAGCATATCGTCGTCTACCCGGTCAGCCGTCCGTCGCAAAGCCAGTTCGCGCAGGGCGATCAGGTTGCCCTTGCGGAAGAAGTTGTTGATTGCCCGTTCCGCCTGCTTGGGCAGATAGACCTTGCCTTCCTTCAGGCGCTGTAAAAGTTCGTCGGGTGGCAGATCCACCAGCACCACTTCATCGGCGGTATCGAAAACCTTGTCCGGCACCGTCTCCCAGACCCGGATTCCGGTAATGCCGCTGATCACGTCGTTGAGAGTTTCCAGGTGCTGAACATTGACTGTCGAATAGACGTCAATGCCGGCGGCCAGTAATTCTTCAACGTCCTGCCAGCGTTTCGGGTGGCGCGAGCCGGGCACGTTGGAATGAGCCAGCTCATCCATCAGGATGAGAGCCGGCTTGCGCGCCAATGCCCCATCGAGGTCGAATTCCTTGAGGCGGTTCTCGCGATACGGAATTTCCTGTAGCGGCAGCCGCTCCATGCCGTCGGCCATGACTTCGGTTTCCATGCGGCCGTGCGTTTCCACCACGCCGATGACCATGTCCTTGCCTTGCAGGAGCTGCTGCCGTGCGGCACCAAGCATGGCGTAGGTTTTGCCGACACCGGCCGTGGCGCCGAAGAAAATCTTCAGCTTGCCGCGCCTGTCCCTGGCCGCTTCGGCATGCAGACGATCAAGCAACTGGTCGGGATCGGGGCGTTGAACTGACATCGTTTTTTTGTCCTTTTAGCCAGCAGGCGCGTTTGACGCGAAGGCATCCTTCAGGTTTTAGGTGCGTTCGGCGAGCACTCCGAAGCACCCCGTAGGTTGGGTTGGTGCCAGCGTAACCCGACGCACTTCCTTGGAAAATCCGTCTTTCGGTGATTGATTCACATGATTGACACTAAAGCTAATTCCAGCCGACTTTTCTGGATTCGGCATTCGCCGAAATGACGCGTTGGGATTCATGGCAAGTCAGATTGATTAATGCAGCGAATCAAGCGCGATATTGAGTTCGAGCACGTTGACCCGAGGTTCGCCGAAGACGGCCCATTGGCGGTTTTCGGTGTGTTTATTGACCAGGGCTTTGACCACCGTGGGGTCCAGCTTACGCGCTTTGGCAACCCGCCTGAGCTGATATTCGGCTGCTGCCGGGCTGATATGCGGGTCAAGGCCGCTCGCAGAAGCGTTCACCAGATCGGCCGGAATGTCACTGGTGGGACGGGTGTTGTCGGGATCGGCCGCCTTGAGGGCATCGATCCGTGCCTTGACCGCATCGCTCAGCGCCGGATTGAGCGGCCCCAGATTGGAGCCGCTGGAGGCGAAGGCGTTGTAGGGCTGCGGCGAGGTGGCCGACGGTCGGCCCCAGAAATACCGGGGATCGGTGAAGTTCTGCCCGATCAGTCGTGAACCCATCGTCTGGCCATTGCTGACGATCAGGCTACCACCCGCCGGCTCGGGGAAAAAGGCTTTGGCGATGCCGGTGACGGCCAGCGGATAGACAACGCCGGTTACAGCGGTAAGCAAAACGAAGAGGCTGAGTGCGGGGCGCAACAAGGTTTTCATTTGTGTTCTCCTTTATTAATTTGCAAACGTCATGTTATAGGCTGTGAATTGATGGATAAACACCTCCCAAGCCGTCATTCGGGCGCAAGCCGGAATCCAGTACCTTCCTCTGATATTTATTAAGACAATCAGATAAACGTGCGGGACCCCGGCTTGCGCCGGGGTGACGAGCGTGGAAATCAGTCAGTAATGATTTTTTCACAGACTCTCAGGCCAGGCCGGTGGCGGCAATCAGCAGGTCGATCGCCTTGATGCCGATGAACGGGACGATGATGCCTCCGAGGCCATAAATCGCCAGGTTCTGCCGCAACAGCGTTGCCGCTCCCAGTGGGCGATACTTGACGCCCTTAAGCGCCAGCGGGATCAGAAAGACGATGATCAGGGCGTTGAAGATCACCGCCGAGAGGATCGCCGACGCCGGGCTGGCCAGCCCCATGACGTTGAGCACGGCAAGCTGCGGGTAAGTGGTGACGAAGGCCGCCGGTATGATGGCAAAGTACTTGGCAATGTCGTTGGCGATACTAAAGGTGGTCAGCGAACCGCGGGTCATCAGCATCTGTTTGCCGGTTTCAACGACTTCGATGAGCTTGGTCGGATTGGAATCCAGATCGACCATGTTGCCGGCTTCCTTGGCCGCCTGGGTGCCGCTGTTCATGGCCACCGCCACATCGGCCTGGGCCAGCGCCGGGGCGTCGTTGGTGCCGTCGCCGGTCATCGCGACCAGTCGACCCTCGGCCTGGTACTGGCGAATGAGCGCCAGCTTGGCTTCGGGAGTCGCCTCCGCCAAGAAGTCGTCGACGCCGGCTTCGGCCGCGATGGCGGCCGCCGTTATCCGGTTGTCACCGGTCACCATGATCGTCTTGATGCCCATCTTGCGCAGCTCGGCAAAGCGCTCCTTGATGCCGCCCTTGACGATGTCCTTGAGTTCGATGACGCCCAGAACTCGCGCTTTCCCCTTGTTCGATTCAGCCACCACCAGCGGCGTGCTGCCGCGACGGGAGACTTCATCGACCCGGTCCGTCACCGACCTCGGAAAGCTGCCGCCCAGCGCTTCGACATGCTTCTTGATGGCCTCGGCGGCACCCTTGCGGATCTGGCGCTCGGCCATATCGACACCACTCATGCGGGTATTGGCCGAGAAATGCACGAAGTGGGCATCGAGAGCGTGAATATCCCGCTCGCGCAACTGGAATCGTTGTTTGGCCAGGACGACGATACTGCGGCCTTCCGGCGTTTCGTCGGCGAGCGAGGCGAGCTGGGCGACGTCGGCCAGTTCGGCTTCGCTGATGCCGTCGGCAGGCAGAAAGCTAGACGCCTGACGGTTGCCGAGGGTAATGGTGCCGGTCTTGTCGAGCAGTAGTACATCGACGTCGCCGGCCGCTTCGACCGCGCGCCCGGAGGTGGCGATGACGTTGGCCTGCATCATGCGGCTCATGCCGGCGACGCCAATGGCCGACAGCAAACCGGCAATGGTCGTCGGAATGAGGCAGACGAGGAGGGCGATCAGCACCGTAATAGTGACGGGAGTTCCGGCCTGGGCGACGTCGACGCCAAACATCGAGAAAGGCAGCAGCGTTACCGTCACCACCAGGAAGACAATGGTCAGCGCCACCAGCAGAATGGTCAGGGCGATTTCGTTGGGCGTTTTCTGTCGCTTGGCATTTTCGACCATGGCGATCATGCGGTCGACGAAGGTTTCGCCGGGATTCACGCTGACGCGAACCACGATCCAGTCGGACAGGACCTGCGTGCCGCCGGTGACAGCCGAGAAATCACCGCCCGATTCGCGGATGACCGGGGCCGATTCGCCGGTGATGGCGGATTCATCGACCGAGGCCACGCCTTCGATGACGTCGCCATCGGCTGGAATCATCTCGTCCGCCTGAACCAGGATCACGTCGCCCTTGCGCAGATCGTTGGCCTGGAACATTTTCCATTGGGCGCCGAAATGGGGCTCCAGCAGTTTCTTGGCCAAGGCTTCCTGCTTGAGGCCACGCAGGGACGCGGCCTGCGCTTTGCTGCGCCCTTCGGCCAGCGCTTCGGCAAAATTGGCGAAGAGGACGGTGAACCACAGCCACAGAGCCACCGCGAGAATGAATCCGGCACGGGTTTCACCCTGACCGCCGAGAGCCTGAACCCAGAGAAGGGTGGTCAGAATGCTGCCAACATAGACGACGAACATCACCGGATTGCGCCATTGCAGGGTCGGGCTCAGTTTCCTGAAGGCGTCGGCCATGGCGGGTACGGCCAGGGCCGGGTCGAACAGGGTAAATGTCTTACGTGTCATTGATTTTCTCCGTGGATCAGTGAGCAACGATTAGCAGCAAGTGCTCGATGACCGGGCCCAGAGCCAGAGCCGGTACATAGTTCAAGAGGCCGACCAGCAGCACGACGCCGATCAGCAGCGTGACGAACAGCGGGCCGTGCGTGGGCAGCGTACCGGCGCCGACGGCGATACGCTTCTTGGCTGCCAGCGAACCAGCCATGGCCAGCACCGGGACGATGACGCCGAAGCGACCGAACCACATCGCTATGCCGAGCAGGGTGTTGTAAAAGGGGGTGTTGGCGGAGAGACCGGCGAAGGCGCTGCCGTTGTTGTTGGCCGCCGAAGTAAAGGCATAGAGGATTTCCGAGAAACCATGCGAGCCGGGATTGAGGATGCCCGCACGACCTGCCACGGTCATCACGGCTATCGCGGTGCCCAGCAGAACGAGCAGCGGTGTAACCAGGATGGCGATCGAGGTCATCTTCATCTCGTAGGTTTCGATCTTCTTGCCCAGATATTCCGGCGTGCGCCCGATCATCAGGCCGGAAATGAAGACCGCCATGATGGCAAAAACCAGCATGCCGTAAAGTCCGGTTCCAGTGCCGCCGAAGACGACTTCGCCGAGTTGCATCAGAACCAGCGGCACCATGCCGCCCAGAGGAGTAAAGGAGGCATGCATGGAATTGACCGCGCCGCACGATGCCGCCGTGGTGATGGCAGCAAACAAGCCGGATTCGGCAATGCCGAAGCGGGTTTCCTTGCCTTCCATGTTGCCGGCGGCCGGATCAACGCCCAGATGCGTCAGCAACGGGTTGGCCTGCTGTTCAAAATGCATTACAGCGGTGGCCAGAATCACGAACATCAGGGTCATGGCGGCGAGTACCGCCCAGCCCTGGCGGGTATCGCCGACCATGCGCCCGAAGGTGAAGCACAGCGCGGCCGGGATCAGGAAGATCGACAGCATCGGGATGAAGTTGGTTAGCGGCGTCGGGTTTTCGTAAGGATGAGCCGAGTTGGCATTGAAGAAACCGCCGCCGTTGGTGCCGAGCATCTTGATCGCTTCCTGCGAGGCGACCGGCCCCATGGGCAGCGTCTGCGACTGCGTTTCGGCGGGTTCGGTGACGGCATTGCCTTGCTCGTCCTTCAAGGGCTGACCGTCGGGTCCGTTCTTCGGGTTGTCATATCGGGTCACATCCAGCGTCGTCACCTCCTTGTAAGCGTCGAAGTTCTGGATGACCCCCTGACTGGTCAGGAAGACGGCGTAAATGATCGAAATGGGTAGCAGGACGTAAAGCGTGACACGGGTCAGATCGACCCAGGCGTTGCCGACGGTTTTAGCCGAATGGCGGGCAAAGCCGCGAATCAGCGCGATGACGACGACGATACCGGTGGCGGCCGAAAGGAAGTTCTGCACCGCCAGCCCGAGCATCTGGGTCAGGTAGCTCATCGTCGATTCGCCGCCATAGCCCTGCCAGTTGGTGTTGGTGGCGAAGCTGATCGCCGTATTGAAGGCCGAGTCCGGGCTGACGTTGGCAAAGGCTTGCGGATTGAGAGGTAGCCACACTTGCATGCGTTGCAGGGCATACACGGCGAGAACGCCGAGCACGTTGAAGAGCAGGATGGCGAAGGCATAGTTCAGCCAGCCCATTTCCTCGTCCTACCGGACTCCGCACAGGCGATAGAGAGGACGTTCGATCTTGCCACCCAAGCTGAAGTGTCCTTCCATCACATGGGCGATATAGCTGCCCATGGGCTTGACGCTCAGCAACAGGACGCTCAGAAAAAGTCCGAGAAGAATCCAGGCATGCGAACTCATGAAAAGTCCTTCGGGTTGAGCAGTGCGGCGATCAGATAGACCAGCAGTCCGGCGGCAACCAGGCCGCTGAGAATGTAAAGCCAGGTCATTTGGCACCCCCCAACCGGGCACAGCCGACGGCGAGGCCGATCATCAGGGCGAAGAACAGCCCGATACCGGCAAGATAGACGAGATCCATGAGCACACTCCGTTCAGTAATTGCGACATGCTCATGCTAGAAAAGCACGTATCAAGACGGTGAACAGAGAGCGATGATGCACATCAAGAAAGCATAAAGATGCAGAACTTAATGCTGGACACGGCAGGTCGTGGTAGCGCGGTCAATATTGGCCTGTGCCGCATAGCTCGGCCAGATTATTAGCGACACAGTAAAAAAGACCCAGGGCATCAACTTATTTTTGAACCGCCCTGGTCGCTTCTTCATACTGATCGTTCGGTATGGAGAAAGTATGTTAAACCCTGAACAATCAGTGGAGATTACAGTGTTACATCGTCATGGCTTGAGCATTCGCGCAATTGCCGATGAAACCGGCTACTCGCGCAATACCGACAAGAAGTACCTTCGTACCGAAGGAACGCCGCCTATGAAGGAACGGGCCAAGCGCGCCGAGAAACTTGACACCTATAAACCCTACCTCATCCAGCGCATTCAGTCGGCACACCCCGACTGGATTCCCCCCCACAAGCTTGCAAGAAGAAATCCAGAATCGGGGCTATGAAGGGGGTATAACCCGCCTCCGCCAATTCCTGATGGCGTACAAACCGCCTCCAGCACCAGCGGAACCAGACAACTGTTTCGAGACCGACCCCGGCAAGCAGATGCAAGTCGATTGGGTCGTCTTCCGGCGTGGCAAGAATCGTTTGTCGGCCTTTGTTGCAACCCTCGGCTACTCGCGGGCGAGTTTCGTCGAGTACGTAACGGACGAGAAGATCGAAACGCTGTTAGCCTGCCACCAACATGCCTTCGACTATTTTGGTGGCGTACCCCATCAGGTGCTTTACGACAACATGAAGACCGTAATGATTGAGCGGGATGGCTATGGGGAAGACAATCATCGCCTCAATCCGCTATTCCTCGATTTCACCAAACACTGGGGGTTCGTGCCCAAACTCTGTCAGCCGTACCGGGCGCGTACCAAGGGCAAGGTCGAGCGCTTCAATCGTTACCTGCGCCACACTTGCCACGTCACGCTGGTCAGCCGCCTCAAGATGAGCGGCATTGAACTGGACAAGGATACCGTCAACGTCGAGTACGCCGCTGGCTGCGCGAAACGGCGAATGTCCGCATCCACGCCACGACCAAAGCGCAACCCGAGAAGTTGTTGAAGGTCGAACGGCCCCTCCTGCAAGCTTTACCGCCAAGCTATGCCGGCGTGACGGTCCGCGAACCGTCGCTGACCAGCCCGGTGGTTCATGGGGTCACCCCGTTGCAGCGCCCGCTGTCGTTCTACACCCAGCTGGTTGCAGCGGCCGCTTGAGGAGGCAAGGATGGATATTCAAGCACAACGCATCCGTGCCTCCTGTGCGTTGCTGGGCCTCGAACGTGTGCCGGAGATTTACCCGGTCATCGCCGAGGCGAGCATCAAGGCAGAACAAGGCTATGCCGATTTCCTCGAATCCCTGCTTAAAGAGGAAGTGAGTGGCCGACAGCTGTGTAACCGTACTCTGCTGACACGGATTGCAGGTTTCCCGGCCATCAAGACCCTGGACAGCTTCGACTTCAAGTTCGCCAGCGAGATCCCCAAGGCCAGAATCCATGAGCTGTCGGGGCTGGCGTTCGTCGAGCGCGCAGAGAACGTCGTAGTGCTTGGCCCCTCGGGAGTTGGTAAAACGAACCTGGCCATTGCCTTGAGCTATGCCGCCACCCAGGCAGGTATCAAGACCCGCTTTGTCAGTGCCGCCGACCTGGCCTTGCAGCTCGCCGCCGCACAGCGTCAAGGGCGTCTTAACGAGGCCATGAAACGCACCGTGCTGGCACCTCGCTTGCTGGTGATCGACGAGATTGGCTATCTCCCTTCGGCCGGGAGGAGTCAAACCTCTTCTTCCAGGTCATCGCCAAGCGTTACGAGAAGGGCTCAGTCATCGTAACTTCCAACTTGCCTGTCGGGCAATGGGGAACAGCGTTTGCCGGCGATGACACGCTGACAGCCGCCTTGCTCGATCGCTTGTTGCATCACGCACACCTCATCCAGGTGAAAGGCGATAGCTATCGTCTGAAGGATAAGCGCAAGGCAGGTTTTGTGGGTTCTCAATCCAATCCGACCCTTTGACGGCAACACCAGGGGAGCCATCGGCAATGGGGGCTCCGCTTGCACGGCCATCGGCAGGAATCGACCGGCAACGGCCCTGATGAGAAAATAAGTGAGGGGTCTGCCGATGACCTACCGCCATGAGCCGAACGGACTATTTCCGAAGCATTTGGTGACATACGTTCGAAATACTGGACAGTTAAGCTGTTATTCGATTCATGTATTTGAGTAGTATAAATATGATGCGGGTGTCTAGCAAAAGAACGTCCAAGAAGTCACAATTGAAATTGTTTCTGACCGCAATTTCAATTGTTATTACTGGTTATTTTCCTCAGCCGGCTAAAGCATTAGTAATTGGCGGTATTACTTATTCCGACACTCTTCCGCTAACAACTTCTGCACCAAAGACCACCGCGTACGTATTCGGATTGCAGCTGATTACTAATAATTATCTTTATCTTGGTACTTGGTCAAACATTACCAACGCTTGTCTCGCACTTCGCGATTCGTTCTGCCCTCAAGGGACCCTATTAGGTAATCATTTGTTGACTGTTCCCTATGAGCAATCGTACGCTTGTAACATAACAACAATTCCGGCTAATGAATGCAGCTATGGGGATGCTATCGTAGAAACATACTGTCCGGACCCTTATGCTGCGTACTCACAGTCGGCTACATCCTTTCGAGATACTTAATACAATAGCTCACATTGAAAACGGTGGGCCTGACAACGGGAGGTATTTTTTCTTTATTGGCTACGGTACCGCAGGCCGACCAAAACCTGCAACCTGCATCAATCCAAATTCAGTAGTACGAAGACCGGCCTGAAAAATTCCGCGCGCTGCAAGGCCAGGCAGGGCGCTCACATTTCACGCAAGGGAAATTGCCATGAAAACGGAACACGCTGGCCAAGACAGCCACGCCTTTACCGCCGAAACACGGTCGGCCATTTATCAAACCATCTTCTCGCGCCGTGACGTACGCGGCCAATTTTTGCCCAAGTCCCTCCCGGACGAGGTGTTGAGCCGTATCATCACTGCTGCCCACTACGCGCCTTCGGTCGGTTTCATGCAACCTTGGAATTTTCTGGTAGTGCGCTCTGGCGAGACTAAGCGACAGGTACACGCCGCCTTTCTGGAAGCGCACGCGGAAGCAGCGAAAATGTTCGACGGTGAACAGCGCGCCACCTACAAGACGCTTAAGCTGGAAGGTATCCTGGAATCACCGGTCTGCATCTGTATCACTTGCGATCGCGAGCGGACCGGCCTGGTCGTTGTGGGCCGCATGCACATAAAAACCATGGATCTATACAGCAGTGTCTGCGCCGTGCAGAACCTCTGGCTGGCGGCGCGCGCCTGTGCCGCATGGCTCGGCCAGATTGTTAGCGACACAATAAAAAAGACCCAGGGCATCAACTTCGTTTTGACCTATAAATCATGAAGTACGGAATGGCCGCTATGTAGAGGTTTCATAGCGGCCATTAACCGACATTCAAGCCAAAGGAATGCCGCACTTTCACTTTTTAAATGGCGGTTCCAAGTTGCTGTTGAGGCAGATGGGATCGTTCTTGATTGTTTCGAATAATCGTATATAAGCGAAACGCCTGAAACGAAAGGACATTCGCCATGCGTCCAAATACTGCAATACAGCCACGTGCAAAGCGAACGCCATTGCTGCGCGGAGCGTGCAAGAAATCAGCGTTGCCAGTTATCTCCGCCATGCAGGGGGTAACACTGAGAAAGGCTTCCTCGGAAGAAATGAATGACTTGGTTGATTCGCTGACGGGTGTCATTGAGCAGACTACGGAGTTGCTCCTCGCCAGCAAACATGTTCGAGTCATCGAGGATGACGACGCCATGACTACTCAGGAGGCGGCTGATCTAGGGAAACACTGAATAAGTAGCAAAAGAAGTGAACGATCTTTTAGTCATGTCATCAAAGAAATGGGATCGATCACGGGGGTTAAGACGATGAAG
>JAYSZS010000378.1:0-3275 GCA_043737935.1 Propionivibrio sp.
ACTCCATCGTGCGAGTTTCTTCATCTCGTTGCAATTTGCCAAAGCAAATTCAACCAAACCAAAAACCCACACCTATCGATTGTCGGATTTTTAAAGAGCTTGAAAATCAATTAGTTAGCTTGATTACTGCACTGCATAAGCAGCGAAGGGGCGAATTATACAGAGCCCTACGTCAGCGTCAATACTTTCACGAAATAAAATGGAAACTATTTCGTTACCGGCTGCTAAACCATTGTTTTGATGGGATCAGCGGATTTTCACGCGAGCATATTTTCGCTTCCCGACTTGCAATACAAAATCGCCACAAGCCGGAAAGGCGAGATTTTTATCTTCAATTTTCACTCCATCGACCTTCACCCCCCCCTGACCGATCATGCGTAACGCCTCCGAGGTACTTGAGGTCAACCCGGATTGCTTGAGAACTTGTGCAACACTTAACACTCCATCCACCGAATCCAGAACCACTTCAGGAATATCGTCAGGAATCGCGCCCTGGCGAAAACGCGCCTCGAAGTCAGAAAGCGCATCTACGGATGCGGCAGCCCCGTGAAACCGAGCGACAATTTCCTGAGCCAGAAGAACCTTGACATCGCGCGGATTGCGACCGCTCGCGATTTCACGCTTAAACACAGCCACTTCTTCGCTGGCGCGAAAGGAAAGGAGGTCGTAGTAACGCCACATCAGCTCATCAGAGACCGACATCAATTTGCCAAAAATCTCTCGTGGCGGCTCATTGATCCCAACATAATTGCCGAGTGATTTTGACATTTTGTTGACGCCATCAAGCCCCTCCAGCAAAGGCATCATGAGAACGCACTGGGGTGGCTGACCAAAGTGCTTCTGAAGCTCACGTCCAACTAGAAGATTGAATTTTTGATCCGTACCGCCGAGTTCAAGGTCGGCCTTCATCGCCACCGAGTCGTAACCTTGACAAAGCGGATAGAGAAACTCGTGAATGGCGATAGGCTGTCCGCCACGATAGCGCTTGGCGAAGTCGTCGCGCTCCAGCATGCGGGCAACGGTGTGCAAAGCCGCCAGTCGAATCATTCCAGACGCACCTAGCGGCTCGAACCAGGTCGAATTGAAGCAGATTTCCGTCTTGTCAGGATCGAGAATCTTGAATACCTGCTCCTGATAGGTTTGGGCATTGACAAGGATTTGCTCACGCGACAGTGGCTGTCGAGTCGAATTCTTACCTGTCGGATCACCGATCATTCCGGTGAAGTCACCGATCAAAAACATCACATGATGACCGAGATCCTGAAAATGCCTCAGTTTGTTGATCAGCACCGTGTGCCCCAGATGCAGGTCGGGTGCAGTTGGATCAAAACCAGCCTTGATGCGCAGTGGTCGACCGCTTTTCAACCTTTCAATCAACTCAGCTTCAATCAGTAGTTCATCAGCACCGCGTTTAATGAGAACAAGACCGTCTTCGACACCTAGCATGCAAAGCCTCAATCGATTACTTCCCAAGGGTTCTTGCGGAGTCATTTTTTTTGTTAGACTAGCCAAAGTTTTTTTCTCGGTGCCAGTCCATGGATAAACAGCAGAGCAGGATTCTAGCGCATTCCCATGCGGCAATCGAACGATTGCAATGGCATCGCTGGGTGACGGCTGGTGTTGGCAGCGTTGCGCTACTCAGTATGGTGACCGCTTTTGCTCTTGCTCCCTCCGGTCAGGAGAACGGTGTTGCAATGCAAACCGTCCTAGAACAACTGAGCACACCCACAGCCATCCTGATTAATGACGAAAATTCTTTATTCCTTCGTGAAGAGCGTATTCAGCGTTCCGATACGGTTTCCAGTCTGGTAGCCCGTCTCGGCATTTCGGATCAGGATGCCCTGGAATTCATTCGCAAGAATTCGGAAACACGAGCAATTGCCCGCCAACTGCGTCCGGGCAAGGTTGTTTCGGCCAAAACAGGAGAGCGCGGGGAGTTGATAGCACTTTATTTCCCGCTCAACGGTAAAGATGCGATGCTCGTTGTCGAAAGGCGCGGCAACAGTTTTGTGTCCAGCGAACAGGTTTTGCAGCTTGAGCCTCAGATTGTCGTCAAATCCGGTCAGATCCACAGTTCGCTGTTCGGGGCCACGGACGCGGTGGGCATCCCCGATGCGATTGCAACCCAACTGGCAGAAATTTTCGGCGGGGATATTGATTTTTATCGCGACCTGCGCAAAGGCGATCGCTTTTCGCTTGTCTACGAAATCCTTACCCACCGCGGACAACCCATACGCAGCGCTAGAATTCTCACTGCCGAGTTCATCAACAACCAAAAGGTTTATAGCGCCTATTGGTTTCAGACCGAAGATGGCAAAGGCGGTTACTACACGGCGGATGGAAAAACCGTGCGCAAGGCTTTTCTTCGCTCTCCGTTGGAGTTTTCCCGGGTCACTTCGGGTTTTACCAATGCACGCTTTCACCCAATACTACAAACCTGGCGGGCTCACAAAGGGGTCGACTATGGTGCCCCCATTGGCACCCGGGTACGCTCAGTTGCAGACGCAACAGTTGAATTTTCTGGTTACCAGAGTGGCTACGGCAACATGATCATCCTCAAGCATCAGGGTGTTTACTCATCAGCTTATGGCCATCTGAATGGTTTTGCCGCCGGAATTCGGAAAGGATCTCGGGTTAGTCAAGGCGACATCATAGGTTACGTAGGCCAGACAGGATTGGCTTCCGGACCGCACCTCCACTACGAATTCCGCGTCAATTCCCAGCAGGTCAACCCGCTGGCGGTGACGCTGCCGACAACAATTCCGCTTGAGGCTGCACAAATTACCCGTTTTAAAGCCAACATCGGCCCGCTACGGGCCCAGCTTGAACTGGCAAAACAGTTCAAACTCGCGACCATAGAATAAAAAAAGGCGACTCGAAAGTCGCCCTGTTCATCCGTAAATCTATGTCGTCATGCGGAGAAAGACGAGCCGCAACCACAGGTTGAAGACGCATTCGGATTCTTGATCACAAACTGGGATCCCTCAAGACCTTCAGTGTAGTCAATCTCGGCGCCAACAAGATACTGGTAACTCATCGGATCAACCAAAAGCGTTACCCCGTTCTTCTGCAAGGACGTGTCGTCTTCGTTGGCAACCTCGTCAAAAGTAAAGCCATACTGGAAGCCGGAACAACCACCACCGCTAACGAAAACACGGAGCTTCAAATCCGGATTGCCTTCTTCCTCAATCAAGTCTTTGACTTTGCTGGCTGCACTATCGGTAAAAATAAACGGTAAAGGCATGTCCGTTGCTGTATTCATGGATAATTCCTCC
>JAYSZS010000379.1:0-3252 GCA_043737935.1 Propionivibrio sp.
AGAACGCTCGTTTATTCGATAAAAACTGCTTTTGCTTCACAATGTCGTCCAAATTTTTTGCCGCCGCCTGGCTGCGATGACTTGTTCGGCGATTCCCTAGCCCAGAAACATTGCTTGCTTACATCGACCGGGAAAGCGACCAGAACAAACGCGCCGTGGCAGCAGCCATGCTGCTGGCTGGTTCAGGGGTACCGCTCTGGCCATCAAGATCGCGCCTCGCCTGCTTGCGGTAGGTCAGGAATTCGTTCAGGCTTGCGCCGCCAATCCGGTGGCGTGCATGAACCAGCTAGGCATCACAGCAGCTGATTTTGCCGCCGGCGACGCGCTGCCGGTCGGACTCAGTGTCGGCACTGCCAACGTTCTCGCGAACAAGCTGTTCGGCAAGGCAAGGCCGGGGGAAATCGAACGGATCGCTGTCCGTCTGGCAAAATACACCCCGGACGAACTGCTGGCGATCAACGGCGCAACGCAATTCAAGGACGGTAGCCGAAACAGTGCCGAAAGCGGTCAATGCCCTGCTGGAAATGACGAATGGCGCGATTGCGCCCTACATGCGGGGAACGCAAGTGCGCGATGTGATAGTCGGGGTTGGCCAGAAGCTCTATGTGGTGGAGAACGCCAGCGCCGCCGGCCCCGGTGGCTGGGCGTCACCGCGCATATTCACCGACCTGAACGAAGCAAGAAGGGAAATGGCTTTGTTGCCGGAGTGGAAAAATCAACAGGAACTCGTTGTAAATGGTGTGCCAACTCTCGATAACCTTGTTATTCGTGAGTACTCGGTCAAGCAGCCTCTGCCCACGCGACAGGGCATGGCCGGACCGCAGGAGGAATATTTTAGGAACGCTTCCGGGCAGAACGTGCAGATCGGGCAAAGCTATCCGGGGGAGGAAAACAGATGGAGTTGTTTATTGATACTCGCAGCCAAGTTCTCGATTCGAAAACAAGCGATGCGCTCTGGAAAAGTTATTTGAATCCTACGGCACAATACCGGATCGGCGACAGTACCGCCGCGGCCCAGCCTGTTGTGAGGCCAGTGCCATGACCAGCAAAGTGAAAGATTTTCGAATTCTTACGCCCGATGGGGATGTAATCCCATTTAAGAATAATTCGGGAAAATCGACATTCGGCGTCAAATGGCGGTGCTGCGGTGACGAACATATTATGGATTGCGGCTACGCCATTCAGGCTGTGCCACTTCCTGAGTTGGACGGTTTCCTAATCGTCTACCCAAATTTTCACAAAGCACCGTTGCACCATCCCGACAACGCCGCCATCTACAACGCCGACGGCAGCCTGCGGTTCCGCCTGAAAGCCCCCAAACCCTTGTCGCGGCATTGGCCGGGATACGTGCATACACCGGAGCAGTTAGAAAAGCGTCCCTCCGAAGGGTTTTGGCAAATTGGTTGGGGGTGTGGCGATGGAATTACCGACTTCAGTCGCCCTTGGATGTGGGCCAACATCGGCCTTCACTGCGATGTTTATGAACGGCGCTACTTCGACCCGAAAACTGGCGATTTCGATCTGGAGCATTACAGTACGGCGCGGCGATAATGAACGTCCACACCCACTGCATCGTCTTTACGTCCATCAGGGCTGCCTGATGGCGGTCGCCGAAAATGCTCGCATTTGCGGAAAAGCGAAACAAACGGTGCGGCGTAGTCGCCGGAGACAGTAACTGCCCAACCGTGGCCTGATAGACGGCGGCGATATGCGAACGCCCTCAAAATGGCCGGCCTCAAGCAGACCCGCTTCTAAGCCGCCTACATGGCGGTGAACCAGAGAGCCCGGCCAAAGTGCGTCAATTTCTTCTTCTAAGCCGCCTACATGGCGGCGAACCGCTGTAGCTATAGTGGTCCCTGTTTTCAAGACAGTAGTTTAAGCTGTGCGCTGACATGAGGAGCAAGCAGATAGGAAGGAAGCGAAGCAGCGGCAGGCCCACTCACCTGAGTTCAAGGCCAAGGTCGGTCTGGGGGCATTAAGAGGGATGAAGACGGTCAACGAGATGGGCCTGGACTACGGTGTTCATCCCGGTCAAGTTGGGTTGTGGAAGAAAGAGATTCAGGAGCAAGCCAAGACGCTGTTTGAAGGCAAGCGAGGCCCCAAACCGGTAGCGGCGCACCCGGAGCCGGAATGGCTTTACAGCGAGATTGGCCAACTGTGCAACTCGACTGGCTCAAAAAAAAGTCCGGGATCTGCCTGTCATGATCCGGCAAGGGTGGATCGACCCGGGAGCTACGATGGCCGTGGTTCAGCAATACGTTCTGGCCGGCTGATCGCGTGCCACGGTGTATTCCCAAAAAGAAGACGAAACCAGTCGATGAACATAGTCTGCTGCACAGTCGCCTAATTGACGAGGAATACACCCGGCATCCGTTTTACGGCACCCGCAGGAAGGTCGTCTTTCTCCTCACCGTGGGACCTACCGTCAATCGAAAGCGGTTACAACGACTGAGGCGGCGGATGGGACTGTCCGGCATGGCGCCGGGGCCCAACACCAGCCGGTCGCACTCGGCCACAAGGTCGGTCTATCCCTATTGGCTACGCGACGTTCCGGTAGTCAGACCCAATCAGGTGTGCAGACCTCCCAGTCGGCTTACGCTTAATCACCGGTGGTCAAGCCTCAGCAAGAATCATCCCTGAAGACCTGAGGCGTGCCTCTCATAAAAATGCATCAGAATCCTTGTGGTGGGAGCAAGGGCTGTATTCCTTTTCGTCACCGTTCATTCCACGGTAAATTTGTTCTAAAACCCGTCGTCATTCCGGCGAAGGCCGGAATCCAGATTTGTAAAACTGATCAAGATGTTAGAAAAACAGTTGATATACGCACTGGATTCCGGGTCAAGCCCGGAATGACGGTTATTTGATGCGTTAGCGTGATAACAAATTTACCCTGCCGTTCATTCGATGCCACGCTCCACTCGTCGGTTATTACTAGCAATATCCGCCTCGCTCACTAGAATCCAGACACGAAGCAAAACATATCTTTGGTCAAGAAAAAATTGGACCAAGCCTACCTTAGCAGGACAGTACAGGGAGTTGCGATGCAAGCAGTAAGTACCGGTAAAGCCAATCCTCGCAGCGGTGGATTTACACTGATCGAATTGCTCATCGTTGTCGCAATCATTGGCATTCTTGCAAGTATCGCCATTCCCTCATACAACGACTATGTTCGACGCGCAAAACTGACTGATGGTACTGCAGTATTTGCGGACTACCGGGTCAAGCTGGAGCAGTATTTTCAGGACAATCGCA